>QHTP01000223.1 GCA_003220855.1 Gemmatimonadota bacterium | reverse complement strand
TGCAGGCGTATTCGACGTGCTCGATCTGCAGAACGGCCTCAAAGCCTTCCTCGGCACAGCAACCATCGTCGCCGGAGATTACGAGCAGCTGCGTTTGATCGTTACCGGCGCAACCATCACGCTCAAGACCGGCTTCACCTTCAGCGATGGGACCTCGACACATGACTTGAAGGTGCCGAGCGGCCAGCAAACGGGCATCAAGGTGAATTTTGGTGGGCCAGTACACATCGCACCGCCCACGACCACCTTGACGATTGATTTTCCGGTCGATCAGAACTTCGTCCTCACGGGGGGGACCAGTAGCCCGAGCGGCGTCCTCTTCACGCCGACGCTACACGGCACCGTGACTCAGTAACGCGGGGTGGGGGGAGGGGGACGACCACCACAACGCCCCACATCGACTTTCGATGTGGGGCGTTTGTACTCAACCTCGTTAAGCGTAGCCCTGAAGGCAGCGGTTGAGCCCTATTTCTTGTTGGGTTGGTCGTTCCTGATTTGCTCCGCGGCCTTCTCTTTTGCTACATCCAGCGCCTGATCTGCGGGAACTTTGATGTCGGGCTCAACGCCCGTTCCTTCCCAGTTCGTCTTGGAGATCGGGTTCACGGCCCGCGCGAAGGGCACGCCGATCATGAAGTGATCGTGAATCCGATGGCCGGAAACGGGATGCGCTCCCCCACCCGTCGTCTCTCCTATGATCGTCGCTCGCTTGAGGTTCTTGAGATTGTAGGCGAATTCCTCGGCACCTGAGAACGTCCGCTTCGATGTGAGCACGAAAACCGGCTTGCCGGCGAGCCTCTTTCCAGGCACGTAGGGGAGGGTCCAGAACTGCGTGGTCGCGTCGTCTTTCCGGTCATACAAGTCGTTCAGATGAGTAGGCTTGTCGAAAAGGTACGTGGAGATGAGGGCGATCATCTTCGGATCGCCGCCTCCGTTGTCGCGCAGATCGAAAATGATGGCATCCACGTTGCCAAGGAAATTCATCGCCGCAATGGCCGTTGGACCGCACACATCCGGATCGAGGAACGCGTTGAATTTCAAGTAGCCGATATTCGAAGGCAGCCGCTCCGCCTTCTCAAACAGGCAGTTGTCGCGCTCCATCTGGGTTCGCATGTGCGCATCCAGGTTTGGATCGCGCGGGGCTCCATCCTGGGGCAGCACGGATGGGGAGAAATTCACGCGCAAGTGCTTGTCGTGGCTGACTTGCTGAAGGTGATCCGTGAGCAGCTCCGCAAACGCTTCGGCATCGTCGACGGCATCATACTCACCTTTTTTCTGCCGCGCTCGTAACGCCTCTTCCATCCTCTTGGCGGTTTCCGGGTACACATAGAACTCGTTGAGGCTGGCCACCGCTCCGTCGATCACACGGGCTCGGGTGGCGGGATCGATCTTCATACTCATGTCCGCCGCAGTCATGCCCGGAGGGATCGCAAGCAGACTGAACCGGACGACGCCGGCCGGGTCACCGTCCTTTACCTCCAGCTTGCCGACCGCCACGGTGGGACTTGCCCTTTCCTTGACGCGGAATTCGATGTGCAGTCTGTCGCTCTTGTCGATGCCAAGCAAATCGAATCCTCCAGTCCGATTGCGAAAAGCCGCCGTTTCATCACCCGACTGGCTCGGCCAATACTTCGCTACGTAAGCCTGGATTCGTGCCCGATCCCCGCTGTTGAACGCATCGAGCCACGCGTGTAGCGTGTGCCCGGCGGGCGTATCGGGAATTACGGGGGACTGAGGCCAGGCGGGAACCGCAGCCAGAAGCAGGATCGGCACCAATCTGAGCAGCAAGACTGCCTCCACGCGGCAACGCGGCCGAAGGTCCATGAGGCTTCCGTGAATACTACCGTTGCCTATCTCTTGTTTCCAGGCACGCTCCATGGGACCTTGTCACAACTACGGCTTCAACGAAGCGTTCGTCGGGCGGGTTCTGAATCGGAGCCGGTACGGCGCGACCGGCACGCCGTCGCTGACGTTTCGAAAGCCGTAGCCGTGCGGCGTACCGAGCTGCAGGTCATACTCGCGGTCGGGCTCGAGCGCGAGGCCGTAGCGAAACGTCGTCCCCGCCGAGTCCAGTCCCTTGCCGATGACGAAGGGGACGCGCGTCGAGTCGACCGCCCGCCAGGTGAACTTGGGGAAGCGCTGCTGCGACTCGGCCGTTGGGCCGGAGGGTCCCAGCACCGGCAGGACGCTCCAACCATCGTCCCGCACCCGCCGGTCGAATCGCACCACCATTTCTGGTAGGCCCGGATCCACGGAGTCCGATCGATTCGCGATGGACAGTGACACGATCTTGGGCCGCAGCACGTCGTAGCGCGCCTGCATCGCGGGAACGCGATCGGGCAGGGAATCGAAGTACACGATGATCCGCGGCATGAACGCGGCGAACGTCGGATAGGCGTTGCGGTTCGCCTCATACTGGGCATAGAGAGTGGCCAGCTCTTCGGTCCAGAACCAGCTGCCGCGGAGTTGGCCACGATAGAAGTCGCGTAGCTGCGCGCTGTCACCGTGGGCGACGATATAGCGTGCCTCGGTTGCGCGATCGAGTGATTCGTTCACCATGCTCGGCCACGGATACGATTGAAGATCCATCGCGGCCGCCACGAGCGCGTGGATCCGCGGCGCCGAGCGCTCGAACTCGGCACGGTGGGCGTTGCCGAGCGGGTTCACGAACCCGTGTCCGAATTCATGAACCAGCAACCCCGCCATTCCGGCGTCGTACTTCGGATACCCGGTAGAATCAGGCGGCGTGTTGCCGACGATGCTGTAGCATTCCCGCAGCGTGCCCGGCGGCTGCATGCAGGGCCCATAGTTCCCTTCGGCGGCGACGAGCAGCGGCACGACCACGAACATCTGGTCCGACGGGATACCGAAGTATGGCGCGAACCAGGCGAGATCGACGGCGTGTTCCAAGGGCGGCCGGATACGGCCATTGACCGAATCGTACAGCGCGCGATGATTCTCGAAGAAATCGTTCGCGCGACTGTCGATCGCGAACCTCCGCGCTGCTTCGACGAAGCGCCGCGTGTCGGCGGGGGGCGCGGGCCATCCTCCACTCGAGTCGAATGGAACGCGTTCCTTGAGCTCGGGCGGATCGGTCAACCGGATCGGGATGGCCAGCACCCGCGACTGTGCCACGCCGTAGCGGTCGCGCAGCCCGCGCGCGAGCGTCACCGCTTCGTGGTTCCGCCGCGGACCGAAGAACCGATCGATGTCGGCGCTGTACTGGGGAAGGTGGGTCGGACTGAACTCCTCACTGCCGGCGAGCTTGAAGATGATCGCAATCAGCTCGACACGACGGTCAACGCCGATGCGCAATTCTTTCGCTTGCGCCGCTACCTGCGCGGAAGGAAGGACCAGCGAGAGGGTGAGAGCAGCCGCGCGAAACGCCATAATCCCTCGCGAGTTTATAGTGCTGATTCTACCGGGTTAGCCCCCGATCTGCACCGCCTGTTGAAGCGACTAGGGTCCCTGAAAGGGACCTGAATGTTCCGGTCATTCTTCCCTACTCGTGAGCGCCGGGAAGTCCCTGGGGTCTCACCTTCACCTGACGGTTGGTGTAGCGTACGGGTAGAGGATGTCTCGACCATGACACTCACCAAACGCCAGCGCGAGCACCTCGAGAAGCGCCTGCGCGAGGAGCGCGAGCGCGTGCTGCGCGCGCTCGGCCAGTACGACGCAGAGCTCGGCGACGAAGTGCAGGAGGCAGCGGGCGACGTCTCGAAGTTCCCCACCCACCTGGCGGACGAAGGGACGGACACGTTCGACCGCGAGCTCGACGCTCAGGAGGCGTCACGCCTGACCGGCGAACTCGAAGAGATCGACGCGGCGCTCGAGCGATTCTACCATGCGCGCGACAGCTTCGGCCGGGACGAGCGCACCGGCGCGGATATCCCATTCGAGCGCCTGGACGTGATCCCGTGGGCCCGCACGCGCATGGATCCGAATCGATGACTCCACCGCAGAAGCATCCCACTGACGACGCTGTCATGGGCGCCGAGGGGTCGTCCACCACACGATTCGGAGCGCAACCATGCCGGCGACCCAACCCCGCAACCTTCAAGGTCAGAAGGCCCTCGTGACCGGCGCGACGTCCGGCATCGGTCGTGCAGTCGCCTTGCAGCTGGCGCGCGACGGCGCCGAGGTCATCGTCCATGGCCGCGACGCCGCCCGAGGCGCCGAGACCGTTGAATCGATTACGGCGGCGGGCGGCCGGGCCCGCTTCGTCGGAGCCGACCTCAGCGATCCAGCCGACCTCCAGCGCCTGGTCGAAGCTGTCGGCGATATAGACGTCCTGGTCAACAATGCCGGGTTCTCCTGGTTCGGCGCGACG
>QHTP01000222.1 GCA_003220855.1 Gemmatimonadota bacterium | reverse complement strand
CTCTGGCCGGGGCGACGCTGCTGCACATGTGCGTCGACTACGACGAGCTGGAGATCGCGCGCTGGCTGCTCGAGCGCGGCATGGACGTCGACGCAAAGGCCGCCATCGACGGCGACGGCTTTGGCGGCCACACAGCGCTCTTCGCGACCGTCGTCTCCCAGCCGAACTTCTGGATAAACCACGGCGGCCGCCCGGACGAGGCGCCGTTTGCGCGGCTCTTGCTGGATCGTGGAGCCGATCCGAATGCGCGGGCCTCGCTGCGCAAACAGCTCCATCCGGGTTATGGACCGGATACGCTGCACGAGTATCGCGACGTCACGCCCCTCGCGTGGGGAGAGCAGTTTCACAAGACGATCTTCGTGAGCGCCGCCGCGCTGCGATTGATCGCCGAACGAGGAGGACACACCTGATGGCGGCTACATCGACCAACGGCAAGATCTGCTACGTGGAGCTTCCCGCGGTCGACATCCCGCGCTCCGCCGACTTCTACGCCCAGGTGTTCGGCTGGCAGATCCGGCGGCGCGGCGATGGAGCCACGGCCTTCGACGACACCACGGGCCAGGTGAGCGGCAGCTGGGTGGTCGGCCGGCCGGCAGCGGCGCAGCCGGGCCTGCTCATCTACATCATGGTCGACAGCGTGGCCGCGACCATCGAGACGGTCGTTGCCCACGGAGGCGTCCTGGTGCAGCCGATCGGCGCGGACGCGCCCGAGATCACCGCGCGATTTCGCGATCCCGGAGGCAACGTGATCGGCCTGTACCAGGAACCCGCCCGTTAGACTGGTGGCGGCGCGGTGATCATTCACCTCATCGACGGCACGTACGAGCTGTTCCGCCAGTTCTACGGCCGCCGCCGCGCCCACCAGGGCGAAGATGCGCCCTTCGGCGCCGTCGTCGGGGTGCTCCACTCGGTAGTGGAGATGATCGAGCAGGGGGCCACGCACCTCGGCGTGGCGACCGACCACATCATCGAATCGTTTCGCAACGCGCTCTGGTCCGATTACAAGACCGGAGAGGGCATCGAACCCGCGCTCCTCGCCCAGTTCCACCCCCTTGAAGGAGCGCTCGCCGCCATGGGCGTGGCGGTCTGGCCGATGACCGAGCTCGAGGCCGACGACGCGCTCGCGTCCGCGGCACGCCTCGCCTCGCACGACGACCGCGTGCAGCAGGTCTGCATCTGGACGCCCGACAAGGACTTGGCGCAGTGCGTGAGCGGCGATCGGGTGGTGCAGGTCGATCGCAAGAGCCGCACGATCCGCAATGCGACAGGTGTGCGTGAGAAGTTCGGCGTCGAGCCCGGCCTGATTCCCGACTTCCTCGCGCTCGTGGGCGACACGGCCGACGGGTATCCGGGGATTTCCGGCATAGGAGCCGTCACCGCGGCCCGGCTGCTGAACCAATACGGCCCCATCGAGGATTTTCCCGCGCCGGTGCTGGGGGACGGCCGCGACCGGGCGTTGCTGTTCAAGCAGCTGGCGACGCTGCGGACCGACGCGCCCCTGTTCCGGGACGTGGACGAGCTCGAGTGGCGGGGCCCCACCGACGCGTTCGCGGCATGTGCGCAGCGGCTGGGAGACGCTCGGCTGTTGCAACGTATCACTGCCCACCGGAGGGAGCACCATGACCGCATCGAATCTCGTCCGTAACTGGCCGACGCGGGCCCCGCAGCTCTTGAGCGTGCTGCGGATCGTCGCGGCCTTTGTGTTCATGCAGTTCGGAACGGCCAAGTTGTTCGCGTTTCCGGGCGCCATCATGCCGGGGGGCGGCACCGTGCCCGTCGCGTCGCTGCTCGGCGTGGCCGGCACCCTGGAAGCCTTCGGAGGCCTGTTGCTCCTCCTCGGGTTGTTCACGCGTCCCGTCGCCTTTCTGCTCGCCGGCGAGATGGCGGTCGCCTATTTCATGGGACACGGGTCGCACGGCTTCTGGACGGTCCTCAATCAGGGCACGCCCGCCGTGATCTACTGCTTCGTGTGGCTGTACCTCTCCGCCGCCGGAGCGGGGCCCTGGAGCCTGGACGCGAAGCGGGGGACGTGACCCACGCGTCCAAGCCGCTCGACCGGTCCATCGTCGAGGGCCCGCTCGCTCACGCCGTCTGGATGCTCGCCTGGCCCACCATGCTGCAGAACTTGATCGGCGGGCTCCAGGGCGTGGTGGATCACGCCCTGGTGGGCCACTTCGTGGGGTACGCCGGCAACGCCGCGATCGGCGTCGGGATTCAGATCTTCATCGTCGTGATCGCGTTCGTGATGTCGGTGTTCAGCGGGATGGGCGTCCTGGTGTCCCGGTTTGCCGGAGCCAACGATCCGGAAAAAGTGAATCGCACCGTCTATCAGGCGTTCCTCGCCGCGCTGGCGCTGTGGGGCCTGGTGCTGGCGCCGCTGGGGTGGATCCTGGCGCCGTCGCTGCTCGGCGTAGTGAACGCCGCACCCGCCGTGCGCGCCGAGGCACTGCCGTTCCTCCGTATCATGTTCGTGGGCAGCATCGGGATGCTGCTCTTCTTCATGGTGGGCGGCGCGTTGCGGGCGGCGGGCGACGCACGCACCCCGCTCCACCTCGGGATTCTCCTCACCGTGCTGAACATCGCCTGCAACGTGGCGTTCATTACGGGCCTCGGCCCCCTGCCCCGCCTGGGAACCGCCGGCGCCGCCGTGGGCACCACCGTGGCGGGCCTCGTGCTGAGCGGCGTCGCCGTGTACCTGTTGTTTTCGGGGCGGCTGCCGGTGACGTGGCACCGTGGCATGGATTGGCGGCCCGACTGGAGCGTCATCCGGACGCTGTTCCGCTTCGGCCTGCCCACGGGCGTCCAGGGGATCGCGATGAACGTCGCGGGTGTGTTGCTGCTTCGTTTCATCGGGTCGCTGCCACAGAGTGCCCAGGCGCAAGCCGCCTACGCGGTGAGCTATACGGAGCTGTTCTCGTTCATCACTTGGACGTCGGTTGGGCTGATGGGCGCCGCCGCCACGGTCGCGGGTCAGAACCTCGGAGCGCACCGCCCCGAGCGCGCCGTGCAGGGCGTGCACGTCGCCGCGAGCGTCGGCCTCGGGCTGGCCGCGGCGATCGGCGTACTGTTCGTCACGATCCCGCGCTCCCTGCTTGGTCTGTTCGGCATGACCGACCCGGTCGTGGTCGGCCTCGGCGTGCAGCTGCTCCGCTTCCTGAGTGTGTCGGGGCTGTTCGTCACGATCGCGCTGGCGTACACGGGGGGACTCCAGGGCACGGGCGACACCCGCTCGCCGCTCTACATCTCGATCGCGTCCCAGATCGTGGTCCCGCTGGGCCTGTGCAGCGCACTCCAGGCGACGCGCGGCCTGCACCCGTCCGACATCTGGACGGCGATCCTCCTGGGGCACATCACGCGCAGTGCCTTGAGCGTCGTGCGGTTCCGTCAGGGAAAATGGCGCGCCATCCGGGTGGAGATGGAGCCCGCTATTGCGCCACCGGTAGGGGGACGGGCTCGCTCACCAGGAATTTGAGGCCCTGGCGCTTCAGCTGCGCCTCGAGGGCCCGGTTGACGGCGCGTTGCCGGCTGGGGCTGTCGGTCACGATCAGGATGTGGCTGACGCGCGTCTGCAGCACGACGCGCCCCGCCCACATCCGCGCCGCGCGCCGCGCGCTCAAGTGTGCCCGGCGCAGCAGGGCCTTGACCTTGGTGAACCGCGTGTCGAGCTGGGGCGGCTCGATCTGATACGCGTACACCCAGTGTTTCGGCGCCAGCC
The DNA here is from genome assembly GCA_003220855.1 of Gemmatimonadota bacterium. GTDB lineage: Bacteria > Gemmatimonadota > Gemmatimonadetes > Gemmatimonadales > GWC2-71-9 > AG41. The sequence goes on along the minus strand of QHTP01000222.1, from coordinate 547 downwards.
GGTGTTGCTGCGGTTTCGTCAGGCGCGCCCCCTCCCTTCCCGAAAAACAGAACGCGAGACGCGCCGATCGGTCGGCGGATCTCGCGTGGCCTACGTCTTATAGCTCAACCCAGGCGTTGGCTGGGTGGCCGCTGTCGCTGCGTTGCACGCGCGGTCGACGCCAGGCCGTTCCGCGCATGATTCAAGCTAGCCGCGCGTACCCTTCACCGCCAGTTGCAGATCGCAACACGCACTGCGCACGGGGAGGCCACTCCTTACATTGGTTGGGCTGGGCGCCCCGACACCGTCCCTCGCCATGGAGTGCCCGATCACCAGTGGTGCGGTGGTGAGTGCGTAAGCTCCGCGTCGGTATCGTCGACCTCGTAACCAGGGGCCCGACCCGCGCCCTGTACGCGCGCATCATGCACGCCAACCTCGCGAGCATCATGCCGCAGGTGATCGGCGTGTGGTGCGAGGCGGAAGGGCACGACGTCACCTTCGTCTGCTACACGGGCTTCGAGGACCTCGTCCGCGAGCTGCCCGCCGACGTCGACCTGGTGTTCATCGG
>QHTP01000220.1 GCA_003220855.1 Gemmatimonadota bacterium | reverse complement strand
CCCGGCACCAGCGCGCGCGCGTCCTCGGTCTCGAAGTTGTCGATGTGCGGCCCCGAGCCGTGGAGATCGCGGTCGATCGAATGGCCCGTGCGATGCACGAAGTAGTCGCCGAGCCCCGCGTCGCGGATCACGCCGCGCGCGGCGTCGTCCACCTGCGCTCCGGTCACGACGCCGTCCGGGCGCCAGTGCTCGCGCAGGTAACGGACGGCGGCATCGCGCGCCGCCGTCACGGCCTGCCACACGCGACGGACTTCCGCGTCGGGAGCCCGCCCCGCGAACGCCATCCACGTCTGATCGGCGAACACCGACTCGCGGCCCGGTCCCGCCCACAGGTCGAGCAGCACGACGTCGCCGAGCGCTAGGCGCCGGTCCGCCCCCGCGTGCGGCTCGTAGTGCGGCATGGCGCTCGTGGGCCCGAACGCGACGATGGGCCCCTCGTTGGTCCACAGGCCGGCGCGCTCGATCGCGTCGCGCACGCGCGCCTGCACGCCCGTCTCGCGCACCTCGGCCCCGCGCGCCGCTTCATTGCCCGTCCACGACAACGCGTCGCGCGCAATCCCTGCCAGCGCTTGCGCGGCGCTGCGGTGACCCGCGAGCTCCGCCGCCGACCAGCGGGCCGCGAAGCGTGACACGAGCGGCGCGGACGACACCAGGCGTGCTCCGAACGACTCGAGCAGCTGCACCACGCCGTGCGGCACGCGGTCGAGGTACGGGACCTGGTCCAGCGGCGAGATCTCTACGGCGAGGGTGCGGCCGCGCACCAGGGCGCCCAGGTGGCCGTGCAGCTCGCGCCACGAGCCGTAGGGCCGCACTTCACCCGGAAAGTCGGCGAGCGGCTGGAGCTCGATGCGATGGGCCACCGCGATGGGGCGTCCGGCCCGGGGCAGGAGCACGAACAGGCGCCGCGTCCCCATCCCGGTGGCCCCGAGGATGCGCTCGGCGATCGGGTTGACTTTGCGGAAGTCGTATAGCAACCAGCCGTCGGCGCCGAGCGTGGCGAGCGCGTCCGCGAGCGCGGCGAATTCGAAGCCGTCGAGCAGCGGCATCAGTGGTGGCGCGGATCGGGTGGGGCGGCCCGCCACTCGCACACGTCCCCGCCGGTCGCCCGGCACGAGACGTGGAGCATGGCGCCCTCGAACCCGACGAGCAGGCGGAGCAGCTCCGTGAAGCCGGTGCCGTACAGGGCGCACGCCGCGCCGTCCGGGGTCGCGTGCACCGCGAGGGCGTCCGGCACTCGCGCGATCGGGACCTGCCGCTCCCGCCGCAGCTCGGCCCCGAACACGGCGCGCGCCGCCCGCCGCGCCGCCCCGTAGCCGAATACGCGCGGCGCGGCGCGCGCGGCCAGGCGCGTGATCCCGAAGAGGCGTCGCACCCCGCGCCGGGCCGCCCGGCGGCCCGCGTCGGCGAACACCAGGTCGGCGTCGGGGCGCCGCCCCACCAGTCGCAGCAGCGCCTCCAGGTGCGCCTGATCGGCGGCGGCGTCGCGCCGCACCATCCCCTCGTACTCGCGCAACTGCATCGCCACGGTGTCCGAGAGGCCGAGCCGCTTGGACAACAGCTCCTCGGCGAACTCCGACAGTCCGTCCTCGACCGGCGTGTCGAGGTTCTTGACCGCCTCCAGGACGGCGAGCGGGACGATGCTATGGACCACGGCGCGCGAAACGTAGCACGCCCCCACCCCATTGCGGAACCCGGGCGGACGGAGAGAGGTTACGGCACACCATGACTCCTCCGATTCCCCCCGGCTCGCCGCCTCCGGCGGCCCCCCTGCCCCCGCCCGCCTCCAGCCCGGCGGCCGATGCCGACAAGCGGGCGAGCTTCGAGCGCGAGGCGCTGATTCATCTCGACAGCTTGTACCGGGTCGCGCTGCGACTCACCGGCAATCCGGCCGAGGCCGACGACCTGGTCCAGGAGACCATGCTCAAGGCGTACCGCGCCTGGCATCAGTTCGAGCGGGGCACGAACGCCAAGGGCTGGCTGCTGACGATCCTGCGGCACGCGTTCATTAATGAATACCGCCGCCGCACGCGGCACCCCGAGACCGTGGACATCGACGCGATCGAGCCCTTTTCGGTCTTCGAGGAAATCCAAGACGACGACCCGCAGGGAACCTTCTTCGATCGTATCGTCGACGATGAAGTGCTCCGGGCCATCGATGCCCTCCCGGAACAATTCCGTGAGACGGTGGTGTTGAGCGACGTGGAGGGGATGTCCTACGAGGAAATCGCCCGTGTGCTGGAGGTGCCGGTCGGCACGGTGAAGTCCCGACTGTTCCGCGCGCGGCGCTTGCTGCAGCAGCAGCTGTACGAGTACGCGGTCGGCATGGGGTACATCAAGGGGAACGCGACATGAATTGTCGG
>QHTP01000221.1 GCA_003220855.1 Gemmatimonadota bacterium | reverse complement strand
CGCATCACCGGCTCGGGGCTCGGGTGCGGGGACGACTGGCCGCTCTGCCATGGGCGCTTGCTGCCCCCCCTCGAGCTTGCAGCGCTCATCGAGTTCGCCCATCGGCAAGCGGTTGTCCTCGTGACCGTCTTCGTCGTGGCGCTGGCGATTTACGCCTGGCACCTGAGGCGGGTACAAGGCAACACCGCTCCCGGCCGAGCTGCCTACGTCGCGCTCGCTCTCCTCGGCGTCCAAGTCACCCTCGGGGCGGTGATCGTGAA
>QHTP01000219.1 GCA_003220855.1 Gemmatimonadota bacterium | reverse complement strand
CGCTGCCGCGCCCAAGGCGCGTCTCCCGAATTGCGCCGCCGCATACTGGACGAGCTGCTCGACGAGTGAAGTGGCTCAGCCGCGGCGGGCTGATCGCGGCCTGCGCGGTAGGGGCCGGCACGACGTGGGGCCTCGGCTGGGCGGGGTTGGCGCTGCTCGCCGCGTTTTTTCTCTCCGGTAGTCTCCTCAGTCAAGTCGCCGAGCGGGGGGAGGGCCCGCGCCGCACCGCACGACAGGTGCTGGCCAACGGCGGCGTAGCCACGCTCGCCGCGCTGCTCGGCGCATGGACCGCGGCGGCGGGCGCCATTGCCGCGGCCGCGGCCGATACGTGGGCCACCGAGATCGGCGCTTTCTCCCCCTTTCCTCCTCGGCTCCTCACTTCGGGACGCCGCGTGGCCCGCGGCACCTCCGGGGGCATCACCGCCCTGGGAACGCTGGGTGGCGTGGCCGGGGCAGTCACCAT
>QHTP01000365.1 GCA_003220855.1 Gemmatimonadota bacterium | reverse complement strand
TCACCGTTCTCGGTCACAAACAGCCCGCCCTTCAGGGCATGATCGTGCGGCGCGAACCGAATGCCGTATGGATTCCGGTACCCCCACGAGAAGGGCTCGATCGTGTCCTTCGGGTTCTTGGCGTTTACCTTTGCTCTCAGGATCGCGCCGTCACAGATACCCGGGCCCGTCGCCGAGTCGAAGGCCGGGACAGTGGCCCCAGGACGCTGGACGCCATGGGGAGAGTACCCGCTCGTAGAGACCGTAGCGCTCGAGGCGAACACATTGGCACTCAGTACGATGTTTTGACAGGGGATGTCCTGCTGATTCGCGCCATTACCGTTGTCGAGCCCGACCACACCCGAATTGGTCGTCGACCCCTGCGACCAGTAGATATGGTCGTCCTTGAAGGTGATCTGTTCTGCCGGGTGGTCTCCAGTCGGCAGGCCGGTAATGAACGGAGTAACAAGCCCGGTCTCGGGATTGACGGCCACGATGCGCGAGCTGTTGTTGTTGCCGCTCGTGCGCAGGCTCTGGTTGGAGTCGGAGGCGAACAGCCGCCCGCCTTCGAAGCCTTTCTCGAACGCGATGTCGATCGCAGGACCGTGCGCCTGGAACGTACCGCTGGTCGGCGCGTTCACGTCGGCTGGCTTCCCAAGGGGACCAGCGATCTTCGTCCCGCTCTGGTTGAACACCAGAATGTCGGGAGTGAAGGGGTTAAGGACATGCGGGAACAATGTCTGGAACGTGATTTCGTCGTTGCAGATACTCGGCAGGCCGTGCCCGGACTCCAGCACGAAGACTTCGAACTTCTTGGCGTTGCCGCGGAAAGCGACAGCGGTTGGAGCGTTCAGTCCCGCGACAAAGACCGACACCTTGAAGCCGGAAGGCACGACGATGTCTTGGCCGTTGCCGGGGTTGAAGGACACGGTTTCAGCGGAACACAGCGGGTTCGCGACGGTTGCGGCCGTTACGAGGTTAGGCAGGGTAAGTAGCAGCGGAAGTGCGACGATCGGGACTAACCAACTAGTTCGATCAACGGTGCTGCGCATGGCAACTCCTCTCTCGTCATTGAGCGGGTCGTGGTCAAGAGAAACTCCTCACGAATTCAGCGTCTTGCCAAGGCTGCAACGTAGAGCTTAGACCGCCGATCAGTGAGCCGGCCGGCGTCGATCCATCCGTCCGTCTTTCACTCCCTCCGAGTCCCGTTTTCTCGACCAGGTCGGATGCCCCCGAGTCCGCTTGATGCGCCGGAGGATTTGCCGAAAGAGAGTCGTTGTCAACCGGGATTTGTGATTTGGCCCCATCTTCTCCACGCTCCAGCCTGGCGACTGGCGACAGAACAGTCTGACCGCTGATGCTGTCCATTCGCAATCGGGTGACACGGCTCGCTCTTGCGGTGCCAGCGCCGCTGACCTCGCATCCGCCGAGGCCTTGTCGCTCGTGACCACCAACGCAGGAACACTTCCACCGACGTCGATCCGCCTCCGGCTGGCGCTCCTCTGGATCCCGTCGGGTGCCACCCGAGTCGCTCGATGCGGGCGATAGTCTGGCGGAACAGCCAGCGGATGGCGACGGGCAAGGCCAGCCGGCGTAGCAGGTTGCCAAGGTTGTAGGCGATGACCCCGAGCAGCCGGCGGACCTCGTTGGCTCGGAAGCGGTGGCAGGAGAGGCGGGTCCAATGGACGGCTTCCTTGCCTTCCTTGATTCACTGCTCGGCCGTCCCGCGCTGGTTGTAGAAGCGGACGACGGCCCGGTTTGTCCCGGTGAGCGTCGTGACGATGAAGCCCACCCGCGGAAACAACTCGCCGAGATGGTGCTCGACCTTGGCGATGACTCGTCGAGGTCGGCCCAATGAGGCGGCTTGATACTTGAAACTACGATAGCGGACCAGCGGCTGGGTCGACCACGCGGCCGAGTGAGCAAATCCTCGATGGCCCGCTCCAGCACATCATTGGCCGGGAGTTGCATCGCGTACCTCACCCCTCGCCGTTCCAGGGTCTCATAGATGGAGGGCCTGGACCGGCACGATCACCTGCGTGCGCGAGCGGACATGCGGCGCGAACTGGTACCAGCCGCGCATGGCGAGGAACTCCGGGGTAGCGACGGCGTCCGGGCTGTCGAGCTCGTAGATCGTCGTGTAGATCCGCCTCGCCGTCCGTTCCGTCTTGCCCGCCGCGGTCTCTGATATCTCACCCGAGGATACATAGCGGCGGCCGCGCCGCACCCCGGGGCATCTCAGCGCGTCCGGCAGGTGAACCGTGTCGTACCACCGATTCCATTCGGTCTCGATCGAGGCGTCGACCTCGGCGGTCACGATCAGCAGGCACTCGGGAAACTCGGACATTGCGCTCTCCTGGCGAGTGGCCGAGCGGGCATGACGACACTCGCAACGATGGTGCGCCCCCAACGGGACTATGACATCCTACGTCAAGGTGATCCACGCCGCCTTCACGCAGGAAATCCCCCACATGAGCGTCGACGAGGCCGTCGCCGACTTCCCGGCGAAGCACTTCAACACGAAGCCCCCCAACGTGCCCTACAGCTTCTGGCACCTGCTCGAGCACATCCGGATCGCTCAGCGGGACCTGCTCGAATACGTGCAGGACCCCAAGCTCGTCTCGCCGGAGTGGCCCGAGGGGTACTGGCCGGCGCCCGACGCCACCACGGACGCCGCCGGTTGGAAGCGGACGATCGCGGCGATCAAGAAGGACCTGAAGCAGATGGACCGGATGCTGGCGGACCCGCGCGTCGACATCTTCGCCCCGGTGCCGTTCGCCAACAACAAGTCGGTCGTGCGCTGCGCGTTTCTCGCCCTGGATCACAACTCCTATCACCTGGGCGAATTCGGCATCCTCCGGCAAGTGATGGAGCTCTGGCCGAAGAAGAGGAGCTAGGACGGTCGCCCGTTGTGCTCGCCCGACGGCCCAACGACCTGTGGAGTTGGAGTTGGGACATCACCAAGCTGCTCGGGCCCGGGTGAGGTTGTGGCGAGGGACAGCCGTGGCGTGGCTCGGCGCGCGTGTAATCATTCGAC
>QHTP01000218.1 GCA_003220855.1 Gemmatimonadota bacterium | reverse complement strand
GAGCATGCACGTATCCCCATTCCCCGCCGGCGCACTGTGTGCTTCGGCGGTAGCAGGTCCTAGACCCGGCACCCGGAATTGCCCATGCCCTTCCGCACGATAATCGAGCCGTTCCGGATCCACTCCACCCAGGCGATCAAGCACACCACCGCACAAGAGCGCCACGCGGCGCTCGAGCGGGCAGGCTACAACCTGTTCGGCCTGCACGGCGACGAAGTCCTGATCGACCTGCTCACGGATTCCGGCACCGGCGCCATGTCCTCACGCCAATGGGCCGCCATGATGGACGCGGACGAGTCCTACGCCGGCAGCCGGTCGTTCTACCGGTTCCAGGACGTCATCGCAGGCATCACGGGACTGAAGGAGGTCATCCCCACGCATCAGGGCCGTGCGGCCGAGCGGATTCTCTTTTCCGTCCTGGTCAAGCCGGGTCACGTGGTTCCCAACAACACGCATTTCGACACGACGCGCGCCAACATCGAGTACTGCGGCGCGGAGGCTCGCGACCTCGTGATCCCGGAAGGGAGGGTACCCGCTGCGAAGCACCCGTTCAAAGGAAACATGGACGTGGCGGCCCTCGAGGCCACCATCAAAGAAGTGGGGCGCGACCGGATCCCGCTCGTCATGGTCACCGTGACCAACAACTCGGGCGGCGGGCAGCCGGTGAGCCTCGCGAACGTGCAGGCCGTTCGGGGGGTGTGCGACCGCCACGGCATCCCGCTGTATCTGGACGCCTGTCGCTTTGCGGAGAATGCGTACTTCATCAAGCTGCGCGAGCCGGGCTACGCGGACAAGACGCCGCGCGACATCGCGCGCGCGCTGTTCGCCCTGGCCGACGGCTGCACCATGTCGGCCAAGAAAGACGGGCTCGCGAACATCGGTGGATTCCTGGCGATGAACGATCCCGACGTGGCGCGCCAGTGCCGCAACCTGCTGATCCTCACGGAAGGGTTCCCGACGTACGGCGGGCTCGCGGGCTACGACCTCGAGGCGGTCGCCACGGGACTCGAGGAGGCGCTGGACGAGGACTACTTGAAGTACCGGTTACGCTCCACCGCCTATCTCGCCGAGAAGGCGGAGCAGGCGGGCGTGCCGGTGGTCCAGCCGCCGGGCGGGCATGCCGTGTACCTCGACGCCAGGGTCCTGCTCCCGCATGTGCCGCCGGCCCAGTATCCGGCGCAGGCCCTCGCGGTCGAGCTGTACCGGGTGGGGGGAGTGCGGGGCGTGGAGATCGGCTCGGTGATGTTCGGCAAGCGTCTCCCCGATGGCGGCGAGACGCCGGCCGCGCTCGAGCTGGTGCGGCTCGCGGTGCCGCGGCGCACCTACACGCAGAGTCACATCGATTACGTCGCCGAGGTGATCGCCGAGGTGGCCCGCGGCAAGGATCGGCTGCGGGGCTATCGCATCGTGGAGCAGGCGCCGTGGCTGCGCCACTTCACGGCGCGGTTCGAGCCTATTTAGCGCGCTGCTCGAGCTTCGCGATCAGTTTTTCGATCTCCAGCTTGAAGCGCTTCAAGGCCGGGAGCAGCTTTGGCTCGAGCTCGCGCTCCAGCTCCTTTCCTTCCTTCAAGAAGTCTTTCACCAGGTCGCGGAAGCGCTCGGCCAGCTCACGCCAGGTCGGGATGGTATTCACGTCGGGGTCACCGGGCTTTTTGGTGGGCAGGGTGTTCATGTTGCTCCTCGTGAGGATGGGTGGCGTCCGCACCGGCGAAGTATACGGGGCGGGCTGGGGCCGGGGTTTCGCGGCCGCGCCGCGGGGGGCGGTTCTACGGCGTTAACCGTCGCCCGTCGGTACACTTATGGAGGTGGACCGACGCTGGGTAGAGGGATATCATGAGCCAGGATGCAATCGGAGGCTCGGTCGAGCGGGTGTGTACGTGATGCGACTCGAGCCGGCGGAGGCAGTGCCGCGGCCTGTCTGCGCGTGGCCTATTCGGATGCGTTGTTTACCGACACGAACGGAGTTACGCTGCACATCCCTCCTGCGGCGCCCGAGACGGTACACGTGAATGTCACGGGGCCCTGACCGTAGCAGCGAGAGCGGCCCTGATCCCTTCCGCCTGCAGCAGGTGGCGGCGTTCGTGCCTCGACAGGATTTCGAGTCCCGTGCCCACCGTGAAGCGGATCATCCCGACAAACGGGTTCTGGAAGCGGATTCGGTTGACGTCGTAGTGACGCGCGCGCTGCATGAACTCGCGGATCGCGCGGTTGCTCCCGTGGAACCGGTCGAGCACGGTCGGCGGGACTTGGGCGCCAGGTCGGATCTTCTTGGGAGCCCGCCAGCGCCGCATCTTGGGTGATGGTTCGATGACCGTGCGAATGAACAAGCGACCGAACCACCCCGGCGCGATCTCCGCAACGAGACCCGCACGCCGTCCTTCCAGCGACCCCGACATCGCCCGCAGGTACACCTCATTCGCAATCGCGAGGTGCTCAAGGCATTGGCCCACACTCCACTGGGCGGGACTGCGTCTCCAGTTGAGCTGGTGTGGAGTGAGGCCATGCGCGACCGCGGTCGCTCGCTGATCGGCCGCATCGAGCTCGGAATTCAGACGGAGCCACCAGGCGGGCGCCGGACCGCCGATCGTGTTGGTCACGCCGGACATAATAGTAGAATTCCCAGTCTCGATAGTCCTTCAATGGAGGTTCTATTTCCATGAACGTCGCCCACCATCCACGTTCCGTACCGTTGCTGCTCGTAATCTTCGCCGTCACCCTCGTGTTTGCTCCTCGCCTCGCGTCTGGCCAGCAACCGACGAAGGCGGACTCGATGCGAGCCCAGATGGAGCAGACCTCCGCCATGATGGGCCCGATGATGGGTCAGATGATGGAGGCAATGATGGAGGGGATGCTCAAGGTCATGGAGAAGCCGGAGAATGCTGAGCGCCTCGCGACTTTCACCCGCAACTACTACGATGCGCTGATCCGCAAGGGGTTCACCAAGGAGCAGGCGCTGCAGATCGTGATCGCCTCGGGTATGCCCCGCCTGCCCAGTGGGCCTCGGTAGGACCGTGCGAAACAGGCACGTTCGTTCGACTCACTTGGTCGTGCTCCTGCTGATCGGTTGCGGGGGCGGGCGCATCCCGGCGAGCTCCGAGGTGACGCCCGATCGGAGTCGAACCACCGCTACGCGCTCTGCGCCCGATAGCCTCTTCGGCATCGTGCTCCGAAAGTCGTTCAATCCCCTCGCCTTCACTCGTCACAGCTGCGTGAGGGCGCGGGATTTCGCCTATCGGCGCGGACCCTATTCGATTGTCACCGATGATGTTCTGTTTGAGCCGCCCCACGAACACGAAGATACGGCAGCTGTCCTCGCCGCGCTCGATTCATTCACCGTTTGTGTAGGAGAAACGCTGGAACTGAACGCGACGGCCGTTGTCACGCTCTCCGATTCGGTCGTCGGCAATGCGCACATTTTCTGGCCTGACGAAGGCCGGGCGCCGGCATACAATCGACTGCTCGAGCTCGTCAAAGCGAGCTACGGAGAACCGCTGCACAACCGGTACGGCGTCCAATTCTGGTCCGCGGACACCATGGACATCTATATCAATCGTCGCAGCTTCTACAACGAGGCTCCAAGCCTCAATCTCAGCGACGCTCGCGTGTGCGAACGTTTCGAGCGACTGGTTCATCGGGAGCATCCTGCGCTCGCTTCCGTGAATCCGGAGGGCAACCACTGTTGGGTACAACCAGACACTGGGTCGATGGCGGTGGCGGACTCCATAGCGCGAGCGTCAGAGCCTCCTCCTGAAACGCGAGTGCGGTACCAGATGCCGGGCGATACGACCTGGGCCGAGGGCCGGGTGATGGATCTCAACGGCTGCATTGCCATCGTGCCCGATGATCAGCGGGCAGTCCCCGCGAACCTGCCCAACGCGTTTGTGACCGTCTGGTTTTCGTTAGTCCAGCGCCTGCAGCTGCGTGGCCGCGTGCCCAATGACACTACCTGGACCACGATCCCCGAAGCGTCCGTAAAGCGTTTCCACTCGTGCCGGTCTGACTGACGGTGCCGCGGGCCGCCCCGCCCGTAGCGAAACCGGTACGGTCTTGGTATTTACTACGCGTCTGCGCGTCTAGGCGTCTGCGCGTCTAGCAGTCCGGATAGGTGGCCGAGCGGCTGAAGGCACGCGCCTGGAGAGCGCGTAAACGGGTAACCGTTTCGTGGGTTCGAATCCCACCCTATCCGTTAATCCCAGACGCCTAGACGTCTAGACGCCCAGCGGGGTCCAGGGTCGACGGGGCAGGGTGCATGACCTAGGCGTCTAGGCGTCTGTGCGTCTAGGCGTCGAGCAGGTTGGACAGGTGCGTGAGCGGTTGAAACGGCCGGTCTCGAAAACCGGTGTGCCCGCAAGGGTACCGTGGGTTCGAATCCCACCCTGTCCGTTGCGTGTCAGGCCGCTGTCCCACCGGTCCCCTTCCACAACGGCTCATAGTAGGCGCCCCGCGCCGGCACCGCGAACAGGGCCCGCGCTTGCTCGAGTAGGCCGGGCGGAATCCGGGAC
>QHTP01000005.1:26288-41948 GCA_003220855.1 Gemmatimonadota bacterium | reverse complement strand
CCCGAGCGCTCGCCGACGTCGGTGAACCAGGTCCTGGACGACACGCTCGAGCTGCGGGGATACGAGCTGCGGGTGCGGGGGATCGACGTGCAGCGCGACTACGACGACCAGGCCCCCGAGACCATGGCCGACGCGCACCAGCTGCAGCAGGTCTTCCTCAACCTCATCACCAACGCCGAGCAGGCGATGGAGCGGGCCGAGCGGGACCAGCAGCGCCTCACGGTGCGCACGCGCCAGGCCGGCGCCGTCATCCGCACCGAGGTCGAGGACACGGGTCCGGGCATCCCCCCCAACCTACTCGAGCGGATCTTCAACCCGTTCTTCACCACCAAGCCCACCGGGTCCGGCACGGGGCTGGGGCTCTCCATCTCCCTCGGCATCGTGCGCGAACACGAGGGGCGCATCTGGGCGGAGAACGCCCCACAGGGCGGCGCCCGGTTCGTCATCGAGCTGCCGGTCGTGGCGCCACGCGCCACGGGCGAGTTCCCGAGCGCGCCGCTGGTGCAGCCCGTCACCGACCGGCTGCACGTGCTCGTGGTGGACGACGAGGCCTCGGTCCGGGTGGCGCTGCAGCGCTACCTGTCCGGTCGCGGCCACGAGGTCGAGACGACCGCCAGCGGCCGGGAGGCCCTCGCCCGGATGCGCGAGGACGCCTTCGACGCGGTCATCATCGACATGCGGATGCCGGACCTGTCGGGAGAGCAGCTGTTCGGAGAGCTCAAGGCCCGCGATCCGTCCTACGCGGATCGCGTCATCTTCAGCTGCAGGCGAGGGGCGCGCTGGAGCAGCCGGCGCATCTCGACCTGCTTCTCCTGGAGCAAGCGCTGCAAGTCGTTTAGCCGCTCTCGCAAGCCACTCTCCTCCTGCCGCTCTTTGCGTTCCAGCTCGCGGCGCATGCGATGCTCCCGGGCCTCCGGAACCTTCCACGTGAGCGACATCCGCTTCTGCTTGCGCAGGATGTCTATCGACACGGATTCCCCCGGCTCGTACGACCGGAGGATGCGCATCGCGTGGTACTGGCTGGTCGGTTTCCGCCCGCCGATCGCCAGGATCACGTCCCCGCCCCGGAACGGCAAGGTCGAGTCGGCGGGGGCCTTCACCACGAGAATGCCGTCCTTCGTACCGAAGTAGTCCCCCAGATCCGCGTTGAGGCTCACCAGCTCCAGGTCACCCCAAGGCTCCCCAAACGACCACTCGAAGTCCATCCCCGGCATTCCCTGCATGTGCGGCATGGCGATAGCGGGACCGGGCATTTCCATCCGCATGGCGCCGTCCAGGTCCTCCGCGACGAGCGTGGCCTGTTTCGTGTCGGCGCCGCGGTGGTACTCGATCCGCACGGTGTCGCCGGGCTCGAGCTTGCGGGCCAGCGCGACGAGCTTGCGCCCCGGGCCCGACTCGTCCTCGTCTTCGGCCTTGATGCCTCCGAGCGATGTGCCGGCGAACTTGCTGATGATGTCACCCACCTTGAGGCCCGATTTCTCGGCCGGGCCGCCCGGCGTTATCCCCTCGATCTTGGCCCCGATCTTGTCGCTCTCCGCGCTCGCATCGGTCCGCACGACCACCCCGATACGGCCGTGGTTGTCGCTGAATGCAAAGGAGAACGTGCGCGGCGCCCGCGGCGCCCGCGGCGCCCGCGGCGGGCGAGGCGTCGGCGCGGGCTCCTGCGCGGTGAGCCCGGCCGCCCACAGGGCCGCGACGGCGGCGATGACCAACCACTGACGTTGCATGTGCGATACCTCCGGGGCCTAGAGCCCCACGTAAGCGGCCCGCGTCACGTGAACCCCCACCAGCTGCTGCATGAGATCCACCCGCTGCTGCCACAGTTTGACGAGCTCCTCGGGACCCGGCGGCGCCTCCAGCGGTCCCAGGCGGGCCAGCTCGCCGTCGATGACGGCAATGCGATCCTCCAGCGCAGCCGCGAGCGCGGCGGCGCGGCCGCTCATCACCCGCGCGTCGGGGTCGACGCGTCCGAGCTGCTGCTCGAGCGTCGCCGATTCCTGCTTCACACGAGCGAGCTCGGCCGCGTCCGCCTGGCGCGTGCCGAACGGGCGGAACACGAGCAGCCCGGCGACCGCCGCGGCGGCGGCGACACTCCAGACGCCCCAGCGTTCGCGCCGCCGCCGCCGCTCGGCAACCACGGCCTCGCGCACCGCGGGCCAGCGGTCCCGCGCGGGGCGCCGCGTCGGCAGCGCCTTGAGCTGCGCGATGCGTTGATACAGCGCGTCGAGCTCCCCACGGCACGTCGCGCACGCCTCCGCATGCGAGCGCGCCCAGCCAGACGCCTCGCCTGCCTGCAGGGCCAGCAGATCGTCCATCGTGCAATGCATCATGGTGCGGCTCCTTCGTCATCCAGCATGCCGCGCAGGCGCGCGTGCGCCCGCGCCAGCTGCGACTTGGAAAAACTCACCGTCTTGCCCATCCGCTCCGCGATCTCTTCGTGCGTGTACCCTTCGACGTCGTGCAGCCATACCACCGCGCGCGATGTCTCGCTCAACCGCTCGAACGCGCGCTCCAGGTCGACCCGCGCCGGCACGCCCACGCCTCCCGGTCCGGCCGCCGCTTCCTCGTGCAGCTCCTCCGTGGCGCGCAGCTGGTTGCGCCGGATCCGCATCAGCGCCTTGGACGCCGCGATCTGCCGGATCCATCCCCACAGATGCCCCTCCGCCCGATACTGCTTGATGCTCCGGACCACCTCAAGGAACGTCTCCTGCATCACGTCCTCGGCGTCCTCCGGGCTGCGCAGCATCCGGAGCGCGACGTTGTACACGGGCGTCTCGAACGCCCGGTACAGCGCCTCCAGCGCTTCCAGGTCGCCGGACTTCGCCCGGGCAACGAGAATGTCGGGGACGGCGAGCGAGATGGTCATCTCCTGAAATACATAGATGCGTCGAGTACGTAAGGCGTCGCGGAACGGCGTCACGAGAACGGCGTCGCGGAACGGCGTCGGCCACGTATTTCCGCGACCTCGTTCCGTGACGCCGTTCCGTGACGCCGTCTAACCAATTGCCATTCTGAGAGTTGCAACTATCTTACGGCATGCCCCTCGACCGCGAAACGCTGCATCACTGGCTGCACCACTGGCAGGACGAATCCGACGCCGCCTACCTGTACCTCGTGCTCGCCGGTCAGGAGCCGGACCAGAAGCGCAAGGACGTCTACATCAAGCTGGCCGGCGTGGAAGAGCGGCACGTGCAGATGTGGGAGCAGCTGCTGGCCGAGCACGGCCACCCGGTCGGGCGGCCGCGGCCTTCGGTGAACGCGCGGCTGCGCGCCTGGTTCGGGCGGCGCTTTGGGACGGGCTACCTGCTGCCCTTGCTCTTGCGGGAGGAGGGGCAGGAGGTGAAGGGGTACATGGACCTCCACCAGCGGGCGACGTTCGCCGACGCGCGCGAGGTGTCGCTCAAGCTTGCGAAGGAGTCGGCGGCCCACGCCGGGACGCTGGCGGACCTGGCGGGCCGGGCGGCGGAGCCGTGGCACAACACCGGGTCGGGCGGGTTCCTGCGCAACGTCGTGTACGGCTTCAACGACGGGCTGACCGCCAACTTCGGGCTCGTGGCGGGCGTGATCGGCGCCAGCGTCACGCCCCACGTCGTGCTCCTCTCGGGTCTCGCCGGCATGATCGCGGACGCGCTCTCGATGGGCGCTTCGGGGTACCTCGCGGCGAAGAGCGAGCAGGAGGTGTACGCCCACGAGATCGCCATGGAGAAGGAAGAAATCCGGATCATGCCCGAAGTGGAGGAAGAGGAGATCGCCCTGGTCTATCAGGCCAGGGGCATCGAATCCGGGATGGCCCGCCAGATGGCGGCCGAGGTGATGCGCGACTCGCAGCGGGCGCTGGACGAGCAGGTGCGCGAGGAGCTCAAGATCGGGGAGGCGCACTCGACCCCGTTCAAGGAAGGATGGGTCACGGGAGTGTCCACGGCGGTCGGGGCGCTCATTCCGGTGGCGCCGTTCCTCGTGCTGAGCGGGGGGACAGCCGCGTGGGCCGCATTCGCCATCGCCATGCTCTCCCACTTCGCGGTCGGCGCGGCACGCAGTTTTTTCACGGGCCGCGGCGTGATCCGCAGCGGGATCGACATGTTCGTGGTGGGGCTGGGCGTGGCCGCCGTCGGGTTCGTCGTGGGCGACGTGATCGCGAAGGTGCTCTAGACTACCAGGTTGAGCAGGCGGTCCTGCACGTAGACCGTCTTTCGCAGCGGCTTCCCGTCCACGAACTTGCGGACCGACTCGTCCTGCATCGCCAGGGCAACGACCTCCGCCTCGCTCGCGCCGCGGCCCACCGTCACCCGGCCCCGCACCTTGCCGTTCACCTGCACCACTACCTCCACGTCTCCCGCCGCGGCGAGCCGCTCGTCGAACGCCGGCCATGCCGCCGTGAAGATCGAGCGCTCGTGTCCGAACAGGGACCACAGCTCCTCGGCGAGGTGCGGCGCGTACGGCGCCACCATCACGACGAGCGGCTCGATGGCTCCCCGGGCCACGACATGCTCGTCGCGCACCGTGTTGAGATACTCCATCATCGCCGAGATGGCCGTGTTATAGTCGAGCCGCTCCGTATCGGTCGTCACCTTCTTGATCGTTTGGTGCAGCTTGCGCTCGACCACTGACCCTGGGAACCCCGGGCTTGCGCCCGGGGTCAGGGCCGCGGCTTCATGCGCCACCGCCCACAATTTGTCGAGGAAGCGGCGCACACCGATGATGCTGGTGTCGCGGAAGTCGCCGCCCTCCTGGAAGGGGCCGAGGAACATCAGGTACATGCGCAGCGTGTCGGCGCCCCACTTCTGGATGTAGGCGTCCGGGATGACCACGTTGCCACGCGACTTGGACATCTTCGCGCCGTCCTTGATGATCAGCCCATGCGCGCGCAGCTTCGGGAACGGCTCGTCGAACTGCACCTTGCCGAGCTCGTGCAGTACCATCGTGATGAAACGGGAATAGAGCAGGTGGAGCACGGCGTGCTCGTTTCCGCCGATGTAGCTCGACACGGGCAGCCACGTCTGGGTGCGCGCCGGGTCCCACGGCCGGTCGTCGAATTCGGTCGACGGGTAGCGCAGGAAGTACCAAGCCGAATCGAGGAACGTGTCGGACACGTCGGTCTCGCGCCTGCCCTGCGCGCCGCACCGCGGGCACTTCACGAAGTACCACTCCTTGTGGCGCGCCAGCGGCGAGACGCCGCTCGCATCGGGGCGGAAGTCCTGGATGAACGGCAGCTCCACGGGGAGGTCCCGCTCCGGCACCGGCACGGGACCGCAACGGTCGCAATAGATGATGGGGATGGGTGGTCCCCAGTAGCGCTGGCGCGAAATGCACCAGTCGTGCAGCCGGTACTGCACCTGCGGCGTGGCGAGTCTCCTCTCCTTGAGCCAGGCGATGATGGCGCCCTTCGCCTGACGGCAGGGCAAGCCGTCGAACTCCCGCGAGTTCACCAGCACGCCGTCCTCGCCGACGCGGGGGAGCGGCTCGCCCCCGCCGGAGCGCACCACCTCGCGGATCGGCAGTCTGAACTGCGTCGCGAACTCGAAGTCGCGTGCGTCGTGGGCCGGCACGGCCATGATCGCCCCGGTGCCGTACTCCATGAGCACGTAGTCCGCGATCCAGACGGGGATCGCCTCGCCCGTGGCCGGATTGCGGGCGTAGGAGCCGAGGAACACGCCGGTCTTGGTCTTGTCGCCCCCCCCTACCCGACGGGACACGACGTCCTTCCCCTGCATCTCACGTCGGTAGGTGTTCACCGGACGCCGCTGCTCGTCGGCCGTGAGCTGGTCCACGAGTGGGTGCTCGGGGGCGAGCACGAGGTACGTCGCGCCGAATATCGTATCGGGACGCGTCGTGAACACGGGGATCTTCGCGCCGGCCGGGGTCTCGAAAATCAGCTCGGCGCCCTCGCTGCGACCGATCCAGTTGCGCTGCAGCACACGGGTCGAGTCGGACCAGTCGAGCCGCTCGAGGTTCCTGAGCAGCGGCTCCGCGTACTTCGTGATGTTGAAGAACCACTGCTCCAGGAAGCGCTGCTCGACCTTGGTGTCGGGGTGCCGCTCGCAGTAGCCGTTGATCACCTGCTCGTTCGCGATGACGCTCATGTCCTTGGGGCACCAGTTGACCGCCGCCTTCTTGCGGAACGCCAGCCCGGCGGCGAACAGCTGCAGGAAAATCCACTGCGTCCACTTGTAGTAGGGGGGGTCGGTGGTGGAGAGCTCGTGCCGCCAGTCGAACATGCCGCCGAACCGGCGCAACTGGCGGCGGAAGGTCTCGATGTTCTTGGGAATCAGCTGGGCCGGGTTGATCCCCACCGAGAGTGCGTAGTTCTCCGAGTGGATGCCGAACGCGTCGAACCCGATGGGCTCGAACACGTCGTACCCCTGAAGCCGTTTGAACCGCCCGTAGATGTCGGCGCCGGTGAATGCGAACATGTTCCCCACGTGGAGGCCTTCGGCCGAGGGATAGGGGAACATCATGAGGTTGTAGAACGGCCGGCGCGCTCGGTCCAAGTCGGGCTGGTTGGTGTGCTCGCGCACCCAACGCTCCTGCCACCTGGCCTCGACCAGCTGCGGGTCGTACGGCGGGACCTGAGTCATAAGTCCATGAAATTAAACAGGCTTGCTCAACCCGGTAACCCTGCGTAGCTTCGCTTCCGACCCGCATCATGTCCAGTCGCACCCCGCAGCTCCGGCAGAGCTTCCTGGTGACGGGGGCGGCCGTGGCCCTCGTCCTGGTGACGGGGTTTGCCCTCCTCTCGAGCCGCAGCGCCAGCCGGATCGTCGAGCGGCAGGCGAACGCGCGCGGCCAGGACCTGGCGACGCACGTCGCCTCCCTGGTGGAGCTGTATCTGCGCGAGCGCCGCCGTGAGGCCGAGGCGCTAGCGGGCTCTCCCGCCGTGGTCCGCGCGGCGCTCGAGGCGTCGCAGGCCGCCGTGCGCCAGCGCCTGCCGCAGCTCGACATCCCGACGCTCGAGCGGATGTTCAATCAGCGGCGCGAGCTCGGCGGCGATGCGGATCTCGCGGCCTACCTGCGCGGCTACTCCCAGCACTCCGACTTCGCCGAGCTCTTTTTCACGGAAAGCCACGGCTACAACGTGCTCGCGTCGGACCGCACCTCGGACTTCGTCCAGGCGGGCGAAGGCTGGTGGCAGCAGGCCGTGAAGACCGGGACCTACGAGGGTCCGCCGCGGTACGACTCGTCGGCGGCCGTGGTCTCGCTCGAATACGACGTCGCGATCCGCGCGCCGCGCGTGGGGCGTCCGGTGGGCGTCCTCAAGGCCGTGTTCGCGCTGGATCGCCTGTCGCAGCTCCTGGCCTCCGCCGACCTGCCCGGCGGGGTGCGGCTCGAGGTCGTCGACGCCCAAGGCCGGCGCATCGTCACGCCTGACTCGGCCGATCTGCTGCGCCCGTTGCCGCAGGCGGCGGACATCCCGCGGCAATCGCACCCCGCGACGGCGCGCGTGTCGGGGCCGGGAGGGAGTGCGGATCTGGTCGTCACGGTGCCGACCGCGGACGGGAAATGGTGGGTGGTGTTCCGCGAGCCCGAACGAGCCGCCTACGCCGTGGCGCGCACCACGGCGACGAACATCGTGCTGTGGACGGTGGCCCTGTTCGGCGCGGCGCTGACGCTGCTGGTCGTATTCTGGCGGCGGCTCAACCGGCGCGTCACGGAGCCGGTCAGGGCGGCGGGGGCGATCGCAAGCCGGGTGGCGGGCGGCGATTTGTCGGTGACGGTCGTGACCGAGCGCACCGAAGCCGCCGAGGTGGGCGATCTGCTCTCGTCCGTGCACTCCATGGTCGTGGCGTTGCGCCGCCTGGTGGGTGCCATTCGCACGGCCGCGGACGAAGCGGCGGCCATGGCCACCGAGATCTCGGCCTCGACCGAACAGATGAGCGCGTCCACCGAGGAGATGTCGGCCACGTGCCAGGACCTGACCAAGCGTGCCGCGGAGCAGGCGCAGCTGGTGCGGGCCGCCGCGGACGACGCAGCCAAGATCCTCCAGATCGCGACCATCCTCGCGGCCGGCGCCGACGACTCGGTGCGGCGCAACAGCGCCGTCGCCGGGGTCGCCAAGCGGCACAAGGACGTGCTGGACCAGAGCACCGCCCAGCTCGCGAAGCTCGTGGAAGAGGTGGAGCGGGGCGCGGCGGAGGCCGACGCCCTGGCGCGCGCATCCGCCGACATCCAGAAGTTCGTGGCCCAGGCCAAGGCGGTCGCGACGCAGACGAACATGCTGGCCTTGAACGCGGCCATCGAAGCGGCGCGCGCCGGACCGCAGGGGCGCGGCTTCGCGGTCGTGGCGGACGAGGTGCGCAAGCTCGCCTCGGTGGCCGCCGCGGCGGCGACCGATACAGCCGACACGGTGCGCGGCGTCCTGGGCCGTGTGCAGGCGACGCGCGATCGGCTGGCGCACCTCGCTCAGGGCGCGGGCGTGGCGCGGGAAGCGGCCCAAACGGCCGCTCAGGGGCTCGGGACCGTGGCCGCCGAGGCGGAGGCCAACGACGTGTGGAGCCGCGAGATCGCCAACATGGCGGGTGAGATGCGACGGCTGGTCGAGGAAATCGGGGCGCGACTCAACTCCGTGGCCGAGGGAACGGAGAACCTGCTCGCGTCGGCGCAGGAGATCGCCGCGTCGAGCGAGGAGCAGAGCGCTTCGACCGAGGAGATCGCGTCGTCCGCGAACCAGCTCGCCGAGGCAGCGGACAAGCTCACCGGGGCGGTCAAGTCATTCCGCCTGCTGGCCGACGAGGAGCCGCCCCGGCAGGCGGCCGACTAACCCGGAACCAATCGGCCGCGCGCCCCGTACGGAACACGCACGCCGTCCTATGCCCTCGAGCGGAGCCGTCCCAAAATGAAGCGCCGCAGTATGTTCGTCGCCGTCTCGATGGTCGTCGTGCTGGGGCTGGGCGCCATGGCTGCCGCGGGAAAGCTGGGCGGCGGGAAAAAAGACGGATCGAAGGCGGTGGCGGTGGCTCGCGGGTCGCTGGTCGATAAGGCCCTCGCCGTCGGCACCATCGAGCCGCGTGTCGAAGTCAGCGTCAAGTCCATCCTCGCCGGCGTGGTGCGCCAGCGCTTCGCCGCAGTCGGGGACTTCGTCAGGCGCGGCCAGCCGCTGTTGGAGATCTCGCCCAACCCGACACCGCTGGAAATGGTGGAGCTGCGCCGCAGCGTCGAGCTGCGCGAGATCGAGCTCAAGAACCTGGAGCGCGACCTGGCCCGCCAGCAGGAGCTGCGCAACCGCAACCTGATTTCGCCCTCCGACATCGAGATCGCTCAGCAACACGTGGACGAGTCGCGCAGTCAGCTCTCGCTCGCGCAGGAACGGCTGGCGTTGCAGGAAGGCGGCAAGGTGCTCACCGGGGGCAAGCAGGTCGAGACCGTGGTTCGCGCGCCGATCGACGGCTACATCCTCGAGGACTCCATCGAAATCGGTGATCCTGTGGTGCCGCTCACGCCGTACCAGGCCGGCACCGTGCTGATGCGTATGGCGGCCATGCGGGACTTGATCTTTCGGGGCACCGTGGACGAGATCGACGTCGGTCGGCTCAAGGAGGGCATGCCGGTGACGATCAAGATCGGGGCCCTGCCCAACGCGAGCGTGAAGGGCCGCCTCGAGAAGATCTGGCTCCAGGCGCACAAGCAGGAGCAGGCGACGGTGTTTCCGATCGAGATCGTCCTGACCGAGGTGGAAGGGGCCACGTTGCGCGCCGGCTACTCGGCCAATGCGGAGGTGATCATCTCTCGCCGCGACAGCGTGCTCTACATCCCGGAGCGGCTCATCACGCACCGCAACGACTCCAGCTTCGTGACCGTGCGTACCGGCCCGGGCAAGACAGTGGAGCGAAGCATCAAGACCGGTCTCTCCGACGCGATCAACATCGAGGTGCTGCAGGGCCTGCAGGCGAGCGATTCGATCGTCGAGCCTCCCCCGCGCGAGATCAGCTGACGTGTGGCGCGAGTTCTTCGCCGACCTGCGGGCGCAGAAACTCCGCACCTCCCTCACCGTGCTGGGGATCGCCTGGGGCACCGTGGCCGTGGTGGTGCTGCTGGCGTTCGGCGTCGGCCTGGAGCGGCAAACGAAGAAGCGGTTTCACGGGTTGGGTGACCGGATCGTCATCCTGTGGGGCGGACGCACTACGAAGCCGTTCGCCGGGTTCGGCGACGGCCGCTCCATCCGCCTGCAGGCGGAAGATGTGCCGCTGCTCGCCCGCGAGGTCGCCGAGATCGAGAACATCAGCCCCGAGTACATCACGCAGAACGCGCGGTTACGGCGCGGCGTCAAGGCGGCCGTGCCCGCCGTCACCGGCATCCTCCCGGTGTACGGCCAGATGCGCAACATCATCGCCGAGGCGGGCGGTCGGTTCATCAACGACCGCGATGTCGCCGAGCGCAGGCGCGTGGCGGTGCTGGGCGACGAGCTGGCCAAGCTGTTGTTCGAGCACGACGCACCGGTCGGCCAGCAGGTGTTCCTGGGCGACGCGCCGTTCACGGTCGTGGGTGTGATGCGGCCCAAGCTGCAGAACTCCTCCTACCAGGAGCGCGATAAGGACCGGATCTTCATTCCGGCGACGACGCACTATGCCCTGTTCGGCAACCGGTTCCTCAGCAACATCGTCTACCGAGCACGGTCGCCCGAAGTCACCAAGGCGGCCGAGCGGCGGGTGTACGAGACGTTGGGGCGCAAGGACCGGTTCGATCCGCAGGACAAGGATGCGCTGGCGTTCTGGGACACGAGCGAGTGGGAGACCCGCTTCGGCCAGATGTTCGTGGCTTTCAACATTTTCTTCGCCATCGTGGGGAGCTTCACGCTGCTGGTGGGTGGCATCGGCGTGGCGAACATCATGTACATCGTCGTGCGGGAGCGGACGCGCGAAATCGGCGTCCGCCGCGCCGTCGGTGCCAGGCGTGCCGACATCATGCGACAGTTCTTCGCCGAGGCGCTGATGATCGTGTCGCTGGGCGCGATGCTCGGGCTGCTGCTCTCGGTCGGGCTCGTCACCGCCCTGGGCGGCTTGCCCATTAAAGAATTCGTCGGCGTCCCGACCATCTCCCCGACGGTACTGACGGCGACGCTCGTCCTGCTCGCGGCCGTCGCTTTCGCCGCCGGCCTGATGCCGGCCCGGCGCGCGGCCGCGCTCGACCCGGTGGACGCGCTGCGCACCTAGCCATGTTCTACATCCTGCTCCAGGACTTCATCGGCGACCTGAAAGCGCAGCGCACCCGGGCCTTTCTCACGTTCTTCGCGGTCACGTGGGGCACGCTCGCCGTCGTGTTACTGCTCGCGTTCGGGGAGGGACTCAAGCGCACGGTGCGCGACGGCCTGCTGGGCGCGGGCGAACGGATTTTCATGATCTACGGCGGTGAGACGAGCAAGACCTTCGCGGGACTGGGCCAGGGCCGGCCCATCCGGCTCGTAGAGGAAGACCTGGACCTGCTCCAGCGCGCGATCCCCGACATCGATCGGGGGAGTGTCTCGTACGGACGCTGGGGCACCGCGTTTCAGATGGGCAAGACGCGCACCAATGCGTATCTCGAGGGCGTCGGCCCCGAGCACGAAGCGATGCGTCACATGGAGCCGGCGCAGGGCGGGCGCTTCATCAACCCCGCCGACGTCGCCCAAAAGCGGCGCGTGCTGTTCCTCGGCAACGAGCTGGCGGAGCGAATCTTCGGCAAGGGCGTGGATCCGATCGGCAAGAGCGTGGTGGCGGACGGCCTCCCCTTCACCGTGGTGGGGGTGCTGCGGAAGAAATTCCAGGACTCGAGCAACAACGGGCCGGACGCCGAGCGCGCCGTGGTCCCGTACTCGACCTTTCGCACCATCTGGGGAAACCGGTTCGTGAGCCATCTGATCGTGCAGCCGCACGACGCCTCTCGCGGACCACTGGTCAAGGCGGAGCTGTACCGGGTGCTGGGGCGGAAGTATCGCTTCGACCCCACGGATGAGCGGGCCCTGGGCATCTGGGACTTCATCGAGAGCGAGCAGGAGAACCTCGCCGTCGGGCTCGGCATCCAGATCTTTATGGGGCTCGTCGGCGCCTTCACCCTGCTGATCGCCGGCGTCGGGGTCGCGAACATCATGTACGTCGTCGTGAAGGAGCGGACCCAGGAGATCGGCATCAAGCTCGCTCTCGGGGCCCGCCGCCGGCACATCATGGGACAATTCCTGTTCGAGGCCATGACGATCGCCGTGTCCGGGGGTCTGGTGGGGCTGGTGACGGCGGCGCTGATCGTGATGGGAGTGGACGCGATCCCGACGGCGGGCAATCCGGCGATGCAGTACATCCTGAGCCCGAAGCTGTCCTGGCCGATCGCCCTCATCTGCGTGGGCATCCTCATCGGCGTGGGACTCATGGCCGGCATGCTCCCCGCGCGCCGCGCCGCGGCGGTGGATCCGGTGGAGTCGCTGCGGTACGAGTAGACACGCATTCACCGAGCCAGCTCGAAAAGACACCGCACCCTAACGTGTCGGCACCGCCGAGCTGAGCGTCGAAACACCGTTTTCGTCGAAGCTCTCGATCGCCGCCCAGTACGCTTGCCCCACGGTGAGCGCCCGCAGCTCGAGCAGCGTCCCCTGGTCGGCAAACCGCTGGTAGGTCTGATACAACTTGGAGGGTGAGATGCCCCAGCGCACGTTGTAGCCGACGACGCCGGGCACGGGCTGCCACGTGATGGCCGCGTTGCGCTCGTCCCGATCGCGCCGCGCAACCAGGCCTGCGGGTGTGGCCGGCCGCGATCCTGTGCCGTTGCCAAATACGCGGATATCGCTGATGGCCAGGGTGGCGGCGCCGACATGAATGTGCTCGTACCGTACGAAACGCGCGCGCGTGCGCTGCTCGAGCTCGATGTACGCGTTGGGCCGATCACGCCTTTCGTGCGAAAGGTCCGCCACGGTTTTCCACTCGACGCCGTCCACCGACGCCCGCAGGCGGAATTGCGTGACCACGGTGGAGTCGGTGCCGTAGAGACCCGACTTGTAATCGGCGTAGTTCACCTGGATGGCTTTCACATCGTACGCGCGGCCCAAGTCAATCGTCAGCCACTCGCCGGGACGATTCTTCCTGGCCACCCAGAAGGTGCGCGGGTTCTCATCGGTGACGTAGCTCGCGGGAAAGCTGTCGAGCGCGGAGGATGCGGTCGTCGATTTGCGGTATGACAGCAGCATCCAGCCGGTGAAGAGCTCGTCGCTCACGTGCCAGGGCCGCGTCGGCAGCCAGTGCGGGAAGTCGCCGAAGCGCGTGTCGACATACATCTGGCCGTCCGAGTCGAACCCCGCGGGGTGCAGACCGATGCGGCGTTCGAAGTTCCAATTGACCCCAATCCACGGCGTCCCCGTGTTCCACCAATTGCCGTACACGTCCTGGAACGTGTTGCCGTGTCCGGCGCCCTGGACGAATCCGCCAGGCCGGTACGCGACCGGGTTGTATGGTGCGTACGTGAACGGGCCGAGCGGATCGTCGGCGACGTAGACGCCGGTCGCGTAGACGTTGTACTCCGTGCCCGGCGCCCCGTACTGGAGGTAATACCGTCCCGCGTACTTGGTCATCCAGGCGCCTTCGATGAACGGCCGGGTCGTCGTGTCGCGATGGTCCTGGCCGAACCGCTCCCACCCGTGCTTCTCGGGCTCGAGACCGAACAGCCATTTCGGCGTTCCCCGGTAGGCGAGTTGCCTGGTCTTGTCGAGCTCGATGACATGCAGCGGATAGGCGTTCGAGGAGTTCCAATAGAGGAACCAGCGGTCCGTGTCCGGATCGTAAAAGAACGCGGGGTCCCAGGGACCGGGTTGCACCGAGTCCGGCTGGGCGAGCTCGTCGGTCTCGCGTGCGCGCGCCAGCGGCAGCGGGGGGAGCAGCCGATTGTAGAATTCCACGCGTCCGGTCGCCGGCTCGGTGAGCATCAGGATCGGCAGCGGAGAGGTCGTCGCCGGCAGGAGATAGATGGTGTCCCGCACGGCCAACGCGGCAGGTGCCACGACGTCGGTCAGCGGCCAGCGCGTGGGCGTGATGTGGCGCCAGGTGCCGAGGTCGTGGGACTGCCAGTAGCCGTCGCCGATCGTCTCGAAGAGATAATAGTCGCCGCGGTGCACCACTATGACGGGATCGGCGCCGGAGCGGTAGGAGATGGCTTGGTTCTTCTGCTCGAAATTGTAGCGGTAGTCGATGTCGATCGGGTTGGCATACGTGCGCTGACCGAGCGGCGGGGTCTGTGCCGCCCCACGCGCGGTGGCGATGACGGTCAGCACACCAGCAGCGTGTCGCGCCACGGACGTCATGGAAGTCTGCCTCACGGATCGCGCGGAAGCTGCGGGCGACTCTCCCGCCGGCGCAAGGCCCGTGTGTTGTCCCTGCGCAAGAGGCTCATTTGAGGTATGATGCGCCCCACTGGGTGAATTAGGCTGGACGTTTCCGTCGTAGGAGATGAGGCGCGCTATGAAGAAGGCCATCGGCGACAACATGATTGCGAAAGAGTGGGGGTTCGAAAAAGGCCTGGAGCTCGTCAAGCAGGCCGGGTTCGACGGCATCGAACTGTGGCTGGGCGACGTCCCCTGGTTTCAGCTGAGCACCGCGGATAGCGCAGTGCGGGAGCTGCGGCGGAAAGTAGAGGACGCCGGCCTCGTCGTCTCCAACGTGTCGACCGGATTGCACTGGGCCTCCCCCCTTTCTTCGCGCGACCCCAAAGTCCGGGCCCAGGCGGTGCGCATCGTGGAGCGGGAAATCGAGACCGCGGTGCTGCTCGGAACCGATGCGATCCTGCTCGTCGCCGGCCTGGTCACCGAGGAGGTCCCCTACACCGAGGTGTACCAGCGCTGCCTGGATGCCCTCAGGCCGCTCGGCGAGAAAGCCGCGCGGACCGGCGTGAGGATCGGTTGCGAGAACTGCAACGCCGAGCACCGGTTTCTCATCAGCCCGCGCGAATTCTGGCAATTCCTGAACGACGTGGCGAGCCCCGCGGTGGGTATCCACCTCGACGTCGGCAACATCCACGACACGGGGTTTGCGGAACAGTGGATCGAGATCCACGGGCCCAGGATCACTCGAATTCACGTGAAAGACGTGATGAAGAAGCGCGGGCGCTGTGGCGACCAGAGTGTGTACACGAACTTGTTTCTGGGTGACAACAACTGGCCCGCTATTCGGGCGGCGATGACCAAAGTGGGTTACGACGGCTGGCTGGTGGCGGAGATGGAGGCGCGCTACCGCTACGCGCCGGACCAGCAGTTTTTCGACACCGCCCGGGCCATGGACCGGCTGATTTCTGGAAGGCTGTGAGATGGGCATCACCCGCCGGCGCTTCGTGGGCTGTGTCGCCGCGGCGGCCACCATCGGGCTGCCGCGCGATCTGTGGCGCTACGGTGCGATTCCCAGATGGGTCCTCCTTGACCTCAAGGAGGCCTGCAGCCTGAGCGAGTCGGTTTCGGGATACGAGTCCGCGCTCGCCGCTGTGGGGGAGCCGTGGATCCGCTCCGACGCGTGGTCGGTGACCCGCTGCACGGGGCTGATCGTCCCGGCGGCTCTGGCGATTCCGCTGCCGGCCGTGCGCGCCATTGTGACCTGTCTGGCCCGGGGGGCGACGGTAATTCTCGAGTCGGGCGCAGCCTTCGCGGGCGGGCCGGATTTCCGGGCCCACCGCGCGGTACTGCGCGACTGCTTCCAGGTCCGCATCGAGGCACCGGTACAGCTGTGG
>QHTP01000005.1:0-26280 GCA_003220855.1 Gemmatimonadota bacterium | reverse complement strand
TCCCGGTGGCGCTCGTGCGGCGGAGCGGACGCGGGACGTTGGTCTTCCTCGGGTCGCCGGTTGGACCGGCGCTGTGGGCAGGAGACGGCGACGCGAGACGCTGGTTGTGCGCCGTCTTGGGGAGCGGCGGTCAGTCCCCGAAGTTCGCCAGCCGCACGAGCTGGATGTCCGGCTCGCGCGCCAGCTCGTCGAGCACGCCGTTCACGAGCGGCTGATCCACGGTGATCGCGGCGAGCGCGTCGTGCCCCGGGAAGGGCACGCGCGCCTGGTGGTAGCTGCCGATGTTGATCCCCGCCCCGCCGAGCAGCGTGCCCACCCGGCCGATGACACCCGGCACGTCCCGGTTCCGAATCACCAGCATCCAGCCTTCGGGCGCCACGTCGACGTGGTAGTCGTCGATGCGAATCACGCGCCCATGGCCGTTTTCCAGCACGGCACCCGCCACGCGCACGCGTCCGCGCGCCGCTTCGAGCGTCACGCCCACGGTGGTTTCGAACCCGGGCTCGGGGGTGCCGGTCTTGCGCGCGTGGCGGACGCCGCGCTCCTCCGCGATGAGCAGGGCGTTGACGAGACTCACCGGCTCGACGTTCATGGCCGAGAGCAGCCCCTCGACGGCGGCCATCAGGACCGGCCGCGGCGCCGCTTCGTCCTTGCCGCCGTAGTCCACCTCGACCGCGGTGACAGGCCCGTCCACGAGCGCCAGCGCCAGCCGACCCAGGCGGCGCGCCAAGTCGAGCAGCGGCCCGAGGCGCCGCAACAGGTCGCCTGAAATGCCGGGCACGTTGATCGCAAACGACAGGTCGCCGGCGAGCAGCGCGTCGCGTACGGCACCGCAGATCTCCAGGCTCACGCGCTCCTGCGCCTCCGCCGTAGAGGCGGCGAGGTGGGGCGTGAGAATGACGCGCTCGAGCTTGCGGAGCGGCGAGTCCGCGGGCAGCGGCTCGACCGCGAACACGTCGAGCGCGGCGCCACCGATGCGCTTCTCCCCGATCGCCTCGGCCAGGGCCACGGCGTCCACCAGCTCACCACGCGCCGTGTTCACGAGCACCGCGGTGGGCTTCATGAGCTTCAGACGCGCGGCGTTGATCAGGTGGTGCGTCTGCTCCGTGTGGGCCACGTGCAGCGTGACCACGTCCGCCTGGCCCAGCAGCTGGTCGAGCGGCAGCAGCTTGAGCTGCAGTTCCGCGGCGCGCTCGGGCGAGAGGTAGGGATCGTGCCCCACCACGTGCATCCCGAAGGCGCGGGCGAGCTGCGCGACGTGCCCGCCGATGCGGCCCAGTCCGACGATACCGATCGTCTTGCCACGCAGCTCGGTGCCCTCGAAGCGCTTGCGGTCCCATTCGCCGCGGCGCATCGCTTCCGCGGCCCACGGGATGTGGCGCGCCCACGCGAGCAGCAGGCCCATCGCGTGCTCCGCGGCGCTGACCGTGTTGGCGCCGGGCGCGTTCATGACCGCGATCCCGCGGCGGGTGGCCGCGTGCACGTCGATGTTGTCCACACCAGTGCCGGCGCGGGCGATCACGCGGAGCCCGGGGCCGTGGGTGATCAGGTCCGCGGTGACCCGCGTCTCGCTGCGTACGATCAAGGCGTGCGCGCCGGCGAGCGCTCGCTCGAGCTCGTCGCGCGGCTTGCCGGCGCAGTTCACCACCTCGATGTCCGGGGTCGCGGCGAGCATCTTGAGCCCCGCCTCGGTCAGGCGATCCGCCACCACCACGCGAACGCTCACGCCACGAGCTGCGCGAGCAGAGCCAGCAGCTCGTCCACTGCCCCGACGGTGTGGTCGCCCATGTGACCGATGCGGATGGTCGAGTCCTTGAGGGAGCCGTACCCGGCGCCGATGGTCCAGCCGGCCTGCTTCAGCCCCGCGACGACCGGCTTGGACGTCTTGCCATCGGGGAGCTTGAGGCACGAGACGGTCCAGCTGTGGCGCCCTTCGCGCGGCAGGTACGCGACCCCGTGCTGCTCGCTCCATTGCTCGACGCGGCGGCGCATGGCGTCGTGCCGCTCCCACCGCGCCTCCAAGCCGCCCTCGCGCTCGATCCGGGCGAGCTGGGTGTCGAGCGCGTACAGCAGGGAGATCGCCGGCGTGTTGGTCGGCTGGTGCTTGGTGGTCGCTTCGAGGAAGCTCACCAGGTCGAAGTACAGCCCACGACCGGGGAGCGTCTTGGCGCGCTCGACCATGCGCTCCGAGGCGACGCCCAGCGCGAGCCCCGGGGGCAGGGCGAGTGCCTTCTGCGATCCCGTGAGGACGAAGTCGAGCCCCCCGGCTCCTCCCCAGCGATCGGTCTCCACGGGAGATCCCGCCAGCGACGTCACGGCGTCCACGAGCACCATCACGTCGTCGAATTCGCGCACGACGGCTGCGAGCGCTTCGACGTCCTGGAGCACACCGGTCGATGTTTCCGAGTGGACGAGGGTGACGGCGTCCACCGGGGAGCGCTTGAGCGCGTCCCGCAGCATGTCGGGCTCGACGGCGCAGCCGAGCGGCACATCCAAGCGGATGCATTCCTTGCCGCAGGTGCGGACCAGGTTCGCAAAGCGCTCGCTGAACGAGCCGTTCACGAGCGACAGGGCACGGTGCCGCACGCCGTTGCGCACCGCCATCTCCATGAAGCCCGTCGCCGAGGTGGTGCCCACGAGGACGGGACGGGCCGTGCGGAACAGGCGGGCGAGCGGTGCCTCGAGCCGCGCGAGCAGCTGCTCCATGGCGCCGGAGCGGTGCCCGATCATGGGCCGCTGCATCGCGGCCAGCACTTCGGGGTGAACGTCGGTGGGGCCAGGCAGAAAAAACCGCCCAAAGGCGGGGGCGGTGGCGACGGAGGCCGCGCTCATACCGTCGCCCGGGCGAGACTCTCGACGAGGCCCTCCTCCACGACTTCCCTGGTCTTTACGAGGCGCACGCCCTCGTCGCCCCAATCCTTGAGCAGCTGCTCGGAGACATCCTTGTCGATGCCCTTCACGGCGTCGGTGACCACGAACAGCCGGGTGTGCGGTCGCCGCTCGAGCAGGCCCTCGATCGCCGCCTTGTCACACACGTCGGTCGCCACGCCGTACAAGACGATGTCGTCCGGCGCCAGCACGTCGAGCACGGTCGTCACGTTGTCGTTGGTGAACACGTCGAACCGGTGTTTGTGGAACAAAATGTCTCCTCGATGCGCCCGCACCCGCTCGGCGAGCGCTTTGGGGTCGATCCGCCCCGGCTCGATCACCAATGGGTCGCGGAGCGCCGTTTCCGGAATCTTTTTCTGGCCGGGAGCGCCACGCATGCAATGCGGCGGAAAGGTGGTCTTCCAGTCCGGCGTGTCGGAGATCTCGGCGTGGGCCGGCACGTGGTCGTCGGCGCTTGCTATCAGGCAAATGCCGTGCCCATGCGCGTAGTCGGTGAGGCGCTTCAAGTTGCCGATGATGCGCTCCGCCTCCGGCACGTAGAGCTTGCCGTCGGCGCGCATAAAGTCGTACTGGGTGTCGACGTCCCAGAAGATGACACGGGGCATTGCGAGGAATCTCTTCCGGGACGGGGGAACGTGTCAACGGGAGGGACTACAACCGCAACACTACTGCCACCTCATCGCAACAATTTTGCCTCGGACAGCGCGCACAGTCCGCCCACACCTTGAGGGGGAACTGCTCGCGCTCGGCGGGCACGAACCCGAGCTTCAAGAAGAACGCGGGCTTGCGCGTCAGCGCCAGCACCTCGTGCAGCCCCTGCGCCCGGGCTTCGGCGGTGAGCAGCTCAAGCAGCGCCCGACCCACCCCCGCTCCCTGCCACCGCGGATGCACCGCGAGGCCGGCGACCTCGGCGAGCCCACGCGAATAGATCTTGAGGGAGCCGCATCCCACGATCTCGCCGCCCGGGGCTGCGGCAACGGCGTACTCCTTGATGTGCCGGCACAGGTCGTAATTGCTCCGCGGCAGCAGATCGCCGGTGGCGACGTAGGGGGCCATGAGCGTCTCGAGGGCCGGGACGTCGGCGAGCACCGCGTCCCGCACCGCTACACGCGGCAGCGTGATGGGAAGAGCGCTCACGCCAGCACCTCTTCGAGGATCCCCACGCCGCGCTCGAGCTCCGCGTCCGTGACGACGAGGGGCGGGATCAGCCGCACGACGCTCGGCCCCGCGGTCGCGACGAGCAGCCGCCGCTCGCGAGCCGCGGCGACGAACGGGGCTGCCGGCTCCCTCAGCTCGACACCCCACATCAAGCCGCGTCCCCGCACCTCCGCGACGCGCGTGCGGCGCGCGGCCAGCTGCGCGAGCCGTCCGCCGAGCCACTCGCCCTTGCGGCGCACCTCGGCGAGGAACTCGGGCGCGGCGATCGTGCGCACCACGTCGAGGGCGACACCGGCGACCAGCGGCCCGCCCCCGAACGTCGTAGCGTGATCACCCGGCTTGAGCGCCGCGGCGACGGCGCCCGTGAGCAGCACCGCCCCCATCGGCAGCCCGCCGGCGAGTGGCTTGGCGAGCGTGAGCACGTCGGGCACGATGCCCGTCTGCTCGTAGGCGAAGAGCGTACCGGTGCGACCCAGCCCGCACTGCACTTCGTCGAAGATCACCGCGACGCCGCGCGAATCGCACAGCTCCCGGACGAACCCGAGCCACTCGGGATCCACCGGCCGGACACCGCCCTCGCCCTGCACCGGCTCGACGATCACGGCCGCGGTGCGCGACGCCGACACGGCGTGATCCACCACCGCCCAATCCTCGCGCGGCACGATGCGGATGCCCGGGACCAGCGGCTCGAACGGCTTGCGGTACTCGGGGCGGTCGGTAGCGGCCAGAGTCGCGAACAGTCGGCCGTGAAACGAGCCCGAGAACGCGACGATTTCCGGCTTGCCGGACCATTTGCGGGCGAACTTGAACGCCGCCTCGTTCGCTTCGGCGCCCGAGTTGCAGAAGAACACGCGATCGGCGAACGAGCGCGCCACGAGCTCCTCCGCGAGCCGCTCGCCCGCCTCCGTGCGGTACAGGTTCGAGACATGGATGAGGCCGGAGCCCAGTCCCCGCTCGATCGCTCCGCGGATCACGGCGTGGTTGTAGCCGAGCGCGTTCACGCCGATGCCGGCGACGAAGTCGAGGTAGCGCGCCCCGTCGTCGGCGACGAGCTCCGCGCCGTTCCCCGCCACGAACACGGGGCCGGCGCGGGAATACACCTCGAGCAGCGCAGACAGCGCCGAAGGGACGGTGGTCACGCGGGCTGCGGAGCGGGAGCGCGGGCGACGAGGCGCGTGCCGGCGCCCGGGTCTTCCAGCAGACGCAGGTCGCCGATGCGGACGGCGCGAGCGCCGGCGCGGAGCGCCGCGGTCGCGGCCCGCAGCTTCGCGGCCATACCGTCCGTCGCTGCGCCGACGTCGATCAGCGCTTCCACGTCCTCCGCGTCCAGGGCGGGGCGCAGCACGCCGTCCACTTGCACGCCGGCGACGTCGGAGACGAGCAGCAGCTCCGCGGCGTGCAGCGCCCCCGCGATCGCGGCTGCGGCGGCGTCCGCATTGACGTTGAGGGGTGGGCCGCCGTCGGCGGCCGAAGGGGGTGCCATCGGGGCGATCACGGGGGTCAGGCCCGCGAGCAGGAAGCTCTCGAGCAGCCCGGCGCGCACCTGAGCGATCTCCCCCACCATCCCGAGCCCGCCCGCGGGACGCGCCACGAGCAGCCCACCGTCTACGCCCGACAACCCGACGGCGTCGAGCCCCGCCGCGCGCAGCGCCGCGACCACCTGCCGGT
Source organism: Gemmatimonadota bacterium (assembly GCA_003220855.1). Classification (GTDB taxonomy): domain Bacteria; phylum Gemmatimonadota; class Gemmatimonadetes; order Gemmatimonadales; family GWC2-71-9; genus AG41. The sequence continues at coordinate 20,565 of QHTP01000005.1, read as the reverse complement.
TCACCGGGCCGCCCAGCACGAGCTCGACCACCTCCGCGATCTCGGGAGTAGTGACGCGCAAGCCATCCCGCTGCTCGACGGTGAGCCCGAGCCTGCGGCACAGCGCGCTGATCGCGCGCCCGCCGCCGTGCACCACGACCACCGGATCGAGGCGCACGAGCGCCCGGGCGCAGGTCGCGAGCCAGCCGGGGCGATCGAGCTCATTCCCGCCCAGCTTCACCACGCGCGGGCTCAGCATACGAGTCCCGCCGTCTCGGGCAGCCCAAGCATCACGTTCATGTTCTGAATCGCCTGTCCCGCGGCACCCTTCACGAGGTTGTCGATCGCCGCGATCACGGTGAGTCGCGGGCGGCGCACGTTGGCCACGGCCACCACGCCGATCGCGACCCGGTTGCGGTACACGACGTCCTTGAGCGACGGCAGCGCGCCGCGCAGCACCCTCACGCACGGCTCGGCGGCGTACACCGCTTCGTAGATCCCCTCGGCGGTCGCCTGGTCGACCTCCCGGGTCAAGGGCACGTGGATCGTCTCGAGAATCCCCCGCTTCACGGGGAGCAGATGGGGCGTGAAGACCACGTCGCCCGTGAAGCTGCCTTCGCGCGCGAGCGTGGCCTTCAGTTCGGGGAGATGGCGATGGTCGTTGCCCACTCCGTACGCCCGGAAATCCTCGGCCACCTCGCCGAACAGGAGCTCGCGCTTGGGCGTGCGGCCGGCGCCGGTGACACCCGAGGCCGCGTCGATCACCACCTCGCGCGACTCGTCGATCAGGCCGTGCCGCACGAGCGGCAGCAGTGCGAGCAGCGCCGCGGTCGGGTAGCAGCCAGGGTTCGCCACCAGCTCGGCGGCGGGGAGCCGCGGCCGCGTCACCTCCGTGAGGCCGTACACCGCCTCGGGCGACAGCCGGAAATCCGACGACAGGTCGACGGTACGCTTGCCGGCCGCGCGCGCCTCGCGCACGTAGCGACCGGACACGCCGTGCGGCAGCGCCGACAGCACGATCTCGGCGCGCCCGAGCGGCGCATCGTCGACGCGCACCAGCGCGACGCCGTCCAGCGTCTCACCCGCGGCCGAGTCGGCGGTGGCGAACACGACCGACGCCCCGGGGTGCCGGGTGAGCAGCCGCAGTAACTCCTGCCCGACATAGCCCGAGGCCCCCAGGACACCCACGGGCACCGATGAATTAATATTCATTTCATCGGAAAAATATGCATTTGCACGGCGAGTGCAAGGGTCGTAGCCTTTCCGCCCATGACCCGTGCGCTCCCCGCCGTGTTGCTGACACTGCTGTGGCGCGGTGTCGGCGCCCAGGCGCCGGCGCCCCGACCGGTGACGGTCACGGACCTGTTCCGGCTGCGCGACGTGGCCGATCCCCAGCTCTCCCCCGACGGCGCCTGGGTCGCCTACACCGTGGCCCGGGCCGATTCGATCGAGGACAAGCAGCCCGGCGCGGTGTGGATGACGAGCTGGGACGGCACGCGCACCCTGCGCCTCACCAATTCGCCGCAGGGGGAAAGCGCGCCGCACTGGAGCCCGGACGGACGCTGGCTCGCGTTCCTCTCGAGCCGCGAGGACGAGCACACGCAGCTCTGGCTGCTGGATCGTGCGGGGGGCGAAGGCCGCAAGCTCACGAGCTTCGGCGGCGACGTCGAGGATTACGTGTGGGCCCCCGATGGCAAGCGGCTCGCGGTCGTGGTTGGGGACGCCGACACGGCGAAGCCCAAGACCCCCGCCCCCATCGTGATCGACCGGTTCCAGTTCAAGCAGGACGAGATGGGCTATCTCGGCAAGGAGCGGCGCCATCTGTACCTGGTCGACGTCGAGACCGGACATGGCACGATCCTCACGCCGGGGCAGTACGACGAGCTGCTTCCCGCCTGGTCGCCGAACGGCCGTTCGCTCGTGTTCGTGAGCAAGCGGCGCGTCGATTTCGACCGGGACAACAACTGGGACCTGTACGTGATGGACGCCGTCCCCGGGGCCGTGCCTCGTCAGCTCACGACGTTCGAGGGCCCGGACAACGATCCCGAGACTGAGAGCCGCCCCGCGTGGAGCCCGGACGGGCGCTCGATCGGCTACCTCCAGGGCGGGCCGCTGAAACTCATCTACTACGGCCTCCAGAGGCTCGCGGTGGTTCCGGCCGCGGGCGGCACGCCCCGCGTCCTCACCGCCGCGCTCGACCGCAGTGTGGCGAACCCCACGTGGTCCCCGGATGGGGCGGCGATCCTGTTTCAGCTGGAGGACGACCGCTCGGTACAGCTGGCCCGCATTCCCGCTGCGGGCGGTGCGATCGAGCGGCTGATCGCCGGAGCCCGCGTCGTCACCGGCTTCACCACGGCGCCGGGTGGGAGGGTCGCCGTCGCCGTCTCCACGCCGGACGCGCCCGCCGAGGTGTACGCGGTCGAGGGCGCCGGAAAGGCGCTGCGCCCGCTGTCACGCCAGAACGACGCGTGGCTGAAGGAGGTGAAGCTCGCACCCACGGAACCCATCACCTTCAAGAGCCGCGACGGTACGATGGTGAACGGCCTCGTCGTGAAGCCGCCGGACGCCCGGGCGGGAGCGCGCCAGCCCGCGATTCTCCGCATCCACGGCGGCCCGGTGTCGCAGTTCCAGTACGAGTTCAGCCATCTGTTCCAGGTGCTCGCGGCCCGCGGCTACCTGGTGGTGGTCGCGAACCCGCGCGGCAGCTCGGGACGGGGGGAGGCCTACGCGACGGCCATCTATGCCGACTGGGGGAACAAGGACGCGCAGGATGTGCTTGGGGCGGTCGACTACGTGGTATCGCAGGGGCTGGCCGATCCGGCGCGGCTCGGCGTGGGCGGGTGGAGCTACGGCGGGATTCTCACCAACTACGTGATCGCCCAGGACCGACGCTTCAAGGCGGCCGTGAGCGGTGCGTCGGCTTCGAACATCCTGGCCGGGTACGGGACCGATCAGTACGTGCGGGAATACGAAGGGGAGCTCGGCGTTCCCTGGCAGCACGCCGACGTGTGGCTCAAGCTATCGTCCCCGTTCCTGCACGCCGATCGGATCGTCACGCCGACTCTGTTCCTGTGCGGCGACAAGGACTTCAACGTACCCCTGCTCAACTCGGAGCAGATGTACCAGGCGCTTCGCAGCCTCGGCGTCGAGACTCAGCTCGTGATCTATCCGGGGGAGCATCACGGGATCAGCAAGCCGAGCCACCTGCGCGACCGGATGGAGCGGTATGTGGCGTGGTACGACAAATACTTGAACCCCTAGCGGCGCGTTACTCGACCCTCTCGAGCCGCGGGTTGGGGCGATGGCTGCGGCCCACCTTGGCGACCGGTTTCCCCTCCACCCGCACCACGTCGGCCGTGAAGTCGAAGCGCCCCTGGAACAGGCTCGACCCGACTCCGTACATGTCCACGGGGACGTCCTCCTCCTCGAACTGGCGGATCTTCTCGACGGTGAATCCGCCGGACACCACGATCCGCACGAACCGGAATCCTTCCCTGTCGAGCGCGCCGCGCACGTTCCACACCAGCTGCGGGTTGACCCCGGTCGGCTTGAACGTACCCATCTGCGGAATGACCGACTTGTCGACCAGCGTCTCGGACGTGTCGATGCGCACGCCGTAGAGCCGCTCGCCCAGGGCGCGGGCGACCTTGAGCGAAGTGTCGACGCAGTCGTTTTCGAAGTCGACGAGGGTGATGAGCCGGACGCCCGGATCCATGAGCTCGGCGAACTTGCGGGAGGCGAGCACGGTGTCGCCGTCGTAAGCCGCGATGAGGGCGTGGGGCACAGTGCCCACGCCTTCGGAGCCCCACCACGATGCCTGCGCGTCGGTCGAGACGCCGATCGCGCCGGCGATATGGGCGGCGTAGCCGTCGCCCGTCTGCACCAGCCAGTGGTCGTGCCGCGCGGGGAAGAACATCACTTGCTTCGGCCGCGCGGCCTCGACCACGCGACGCGTGTTGGTCCCCACCTTGGTGCGACGGGCGAGGACGCCCAGGTACAACGTCTCCAGATGAGCGAACGCGTCGTATGGCCCCTCGATGAGGAGCACCGTCTCCCACGGCTCGATCTCGTCGCCGTCGTACAGGGCGTACACCTGGAGCTCGTCCCACTCGGTAGAGCAGAGCTTGAGGATGGCGATCGCCTCGTCGATGCCGCCGAGGAAGGCGTGCGCCTTGCCGAACACCTGCATGGTCACGCAGGGGCGATGGTTGTCCTTGAGGAGCAGCTCCCGCGTGCGGACGAAGTACTTATCCGAGTAGTACCCCTCCCGCATTCGCTCGACGGGGAGGTGGAAAATCGAGGGATGGAGTCGCGCCTTCCGGGGCATCGCTGGATAATACCGCGCTCACCGCACGGCCGGCCAGGCAAAGGTGGCCACGAGCGTGTCCCCCTCCACGAGGGCGAGGCGCCGCGCCACGTTGTCGAGGCGGCCGCAGCGGACGCGCGCGGGCCCCGACGAGCCCGGGACCAGCAGCCGCAGGCACACGACGTCCGCATCCACCGCCAGCGCACTGTCGCGACCGGTGCGGGGAGGCTCGGGTCGCTCGAGCGTGACGTCGAAATCGAACGTCTCGCCCCCCAGCACGAAGCTGACCCGCCGCCCCGGCGCCTCGGGGACGAAGTCGACGGTGCGCTGGCTGCTCGCGGTGTCGCCGCGCACCAGGCTCATGCGCACGGTCACGCGACGGGGCGGAATCACCGCCTGGGCGTCGAACAGGACCGCGCTGTCGACGATCGTGACCTCCTCGCTCGCCCGGGTCTCGCCGGCGGCGAACTGACGACCGACGGTGATCTCGACCCAGGGCGCGGGGCGCCCGGCCCGGCCCGGAAGCCCGGCACCCGCGGGTCCGAATGGATAGAGGCGAGCCGTGCCGCCCCACGGGAGGCGGGTCCACTGCCGGTAGCTGTCTTCCTCCCACAGCGGCAGGCCGCGGCGCGAGCGACCCACCGCGCGGCGACTGAAGAACAGCGCGGCGAGATTGACGGTGTCCGGCTCGGGGAGGGTGCCGAGTAACCCGCGCAGCTCGGCTCCTGGAGCGCGCAGCGAGAGCCGCAGGTTCGTCTCCGGCGGGCCGGTCACGACGCCGCTCGCGAGCAGCTGGGTGTCGGCCCCCGCCGCCGCGGGCTGGACGACCCGGAGGCGATAGGTCACGCGGTAGTTCGGCGCCTGCAGCGCGGCGGCCAGCAGGGCGGCCGCCGCGAACGGAAGGCTACTGCGCCACGAACGTCGCACGCGTCGCCTCGAGCGGGCCCGCACCCGGTCCACCCCAGCGCCCGTATGCCAGCCACCCCGCGGCCGCCCCGGCGACGAGGGCGAGCGCGACCGCGATGGCCAGCGCCCGGGCGCGGATGCGGGGGCGGGGCACGGTGCGGGCGTGGGGTTCCCCCGCCGAGCGCGCGAACGCCACGCGCATCTCGAGGTGGCTGACGCGCGCTTCGGCGCAGTGCCGGCACGTAGCGAGGTGGCGTGACAGCGCGGCGCGCTCGGGCAGGCTGAGCTCGCCGTCCAGCTCCAGGTCGACCTGGCGCACCCAATCCTCGTGCATCAGGGCAGCTCCTCCCGCACGCGATAGCGCAGCGCCCGGCGCTGCATCCAGCGGACGGCGAGTGCGTCCGCCAGCCCTCGGAACACGCGGTTCCACATCCCGTACTTGGTCTTTCCGTAGCGCCGGGGGCGGTGCCGCACGGGCACCTCCCGCACGCTGCCCCCCTGCATCCGGATGAGGGTCGGGAGGAAGCGATGCATGCCGTTGAAGAGGGCCAGCTCGCGCAGCGCGTCGGCGCGGAACGCCTTTAGCGAGCAGCCGGTGTCCCGGATCGTCTCCCGATTCAGCCGGTTGCGCACCCCGTTGGCGATGCGGCTCTGCAGCCGCTTCCAGCCATTGTCGCGCCGGTCGACGCGGTATCCCGCAACCGCCGTGGCGCCGCTCTTGGCGAGCTCCGCCACGAGAGCCGGGATGTCGGCGGGATCGTTCTGCAGATCGGCGTCGAGCGTCACGACCACGCGGCCCCGGGCCACGCGGAATCCCGCCGCGAACGCGGCCGTCTGCCCCGCGTTCGCGGCGAGCGCGACGATGTGCAGCTCGGGGTGATCGTGCTTCAGAGCCTTGAGCTCGTCGAGCGAGCCGTCGCTCGAGCCGTCGTCCACCGCCACGACCTCGTAGCGCCGCCCCGCCAGCGCGCGGCCGATCTCCTCCACCAGGATCCGCAGGCTCTCGCGCTCGTTGTACACCGGCACGACCAGCGACAGCTCAACGGGGGCGGACATACGCGAGCTCGGGCGCGTCCGGATACCGGCCCACGAGCCGAGTGATCACCTGCTCGGCTTTGGCGGCGTCGTGCTGGTGCGTACGGTAGATCTCGGCGAGCCGGATGCCCGCCAGCACCGCCCGGTGCTGCGGCGGCGGGGGATCCGCGTCCAGCAGACGCTCGAGCATCGCCGTCTCGTCGTCGATGGTGATCGCGCTGCCGTCCGGCATCACGCCGCCGGTCAGCGCGTTGCCGAGCAACCGGCCGAGCGGCTCGACCACGGATTCGAGCAGCGCGCCGAAGAAGCTCCACGCGCCCCAGAGGGAGAGCATCAGCGCGACCAGCCGCCACTCCACGTGCCCCGCGTCGATCGACACGATCACGAGCGCCAGGCCCACCAGCACGGTCGCGGCGCCCAGAATCCCGCGTATCACCGCACGCAGGCTCGGCGGATCTGCGAAGTCCACGAGGAGCAAGTTGACAGGGCCTGCCCGACCGCGCAACCTACGCACGCGCACTTCACCGGAGTGTCTCCGTGCCCGATCTGCTGTCGCGTCGCGAGTTCTTCGCCTCTGCCGCCGTCGGGGTCGCGGCCGTTCAGGCGCGCGACATCCCCTTCCCCATGCGGCCGCCGCGTCGACTGCCGCCCCCGAGCCGCTGGGCCGCGAAGCCGGTTGCGGTCTCGAGCGCCAACGGGTTGCGCGCGGTGCAAAAGGCGTTCGACATGCTGATGCAGGGAGCGGACACGCTCGACGCGGTGATCGAGGGGGTGAAGATCCAGGAGCTCGACCCGAACGACGACTCGGTGGGTTACGGCGGCTTGCCGAACGCCGCCGGCGTCGTGCAGCTCGACGCGTCGTGCATGCACGGGCCCACGAAGCGCGCCGGCGCCGTGGGCGCCCTCGAAGGGATCAAGACGCCGTCCGAGGTGGCGAAGCTCGTGCTCAAGTACACGAACCACATCTTCCTGGTCGGCGAGGGCGCCAAGCAATTCGCGCTACAGTACGGCTTCAAGGAAGAAGACTTGCTGACCGAGCACTCGCGCGAGGCGTGGCTCCACTGGCGCGCCAACCTGAACCCGACCGACGACTACCTGGACGTCCCCGAGACCCAGCACATGACGGTGCGGCCCACCGGCACCATCAATTGCAACGCCGTCACACCGCAGGGCGACATCTCGTCCGTGACGACGACCAGCGGGCTCGCCTTCAAGATCCCGGGCCGCGTGGGGGACAGTCCGATCATCGGCGCCGGCCAGTACACCGACAACGACGTGGGCGCCGCCGGCTCGACCGGGCGGGGTGAATCGAACATCAAGGTGTGCGGCGGCTTCCTGACCGTCGAGTTCATGCGCCGCGGCATGAAGCCGGCAGATGCCTGCCTCGAGACGCTCAAACGGGTCGTGCAGCTCAGCGAGCCGCGCCTGCTCGCCCCCGACGGGAAGCCGACGTTCCATCTCTACGAGCGGCCCGCTGCGAGTCGCTAGCGCCGCGGTGGCGCTCTGTGCGGCCACGACGCCGGCGCTCGCGGCACAGCGCTACTGGCGCCACAATCTGTACCCCTACATCTACTACAGCGCGACGGATGGGCTGTGGGGCGCCGCGCATTACGGCCGCTACAGCCCGCTCGGCTTTATCGAGCGGCCCGAGGCGAGCCGCGCGTCCCTGAGCCTGGACGCGGGCGCGAGTACCGAGGGCAGCTACGCGATCGCGCTGGACGCCCACGCCCCCGCCTGGTGGGAGGGCTGGCGCGCGCGCGGCACGCTCGGCGCCGCGCGTGACAACCGTCTCGGCTACTACGGCCTCGGTAATGACACCCGGTACTCGCCCGACAGCGTGGCGCTCCTGGGAGCGTACTACTACCGGACGAGCCGCACCCGCCTGACGGCGCGCGCGACACTCGAGCGCCGCGTCATTGGACCGCTGCGACTGCTCGTGGGCGGCGCCCTGGTCCGCACCGATTTCCGCGCCCTGCCCGGCCCCAGCGTGTTCCGCGCCGACCTGGCCGCCGGGCGCGTGGACTCCGGCACGGTCCCGTTCACCGACCATGTCGTGCGGGCGGGCCTCGTCCTCGACACGCGCGAGAGCGAGCTGGATCCTCACAGCGGCGTGCTGGTCGAGGTGCTGTTCGCCAGCGGCAGCGGCTACACGCGCACCACCGGCAATGGGCGCGTACAGGTGCGCCCGTTCCGCCGGCTGGTGCTGGCGGGCCGCCTCGCGGCGGAAGGCATGGGTGGCAATCCGCCGCTCGCCGTCCAGCGGGACATGGAGTCGAGCGAGTTGCCGTTCCTCGCGGTGGGCGGCTACTGGTCGCTCCGCGGATACTACGACGGCCGGTTCACCGGGCGCGGCAAGCTGCTCGGGGGACTCGAAGCCCGCTACGCGCTCGTCGCCGTCGGCGACGCGGTGGAGCTCAAGCTCGTGGCGTTCTACGACGCGGGGCGCGTGTTCGGATCGGGCGAGGCGGTGCGGCTCACGACGGCCGGCCGCCACGAGAGCGGCGGCGCCGAGCTCGCGCTACGGCTGCTACGCAACTCCCTCATGGTGGTCGGCTACGGGCGGGGGAGCGAGGGAGGACAGTTCCTGTTCGGGACGAGCTGGAGCTATTGACGTCGTCACGGACGATCCTTTCGGCAGCAGCGCAAGAATCTCTCGCAGCGTCGACTCGCCCTTGTCCTTCGCGTACCAGCGCCGGATCTGCGGGTACAGCTCTTCCTTGGGCGTCGTCTTGCGCGCCTCCAGCACCCACGCCTGGAGCTCCGCCGGACGCGATCCCCAATGCCCGACCTCCCGCCAGGCGTCGCCGAGCACGATCACGATCGGGATGGCGCGCGCCGCGCCGCTCAAGTAGCGGTCCATCACTTCCGGGTTCTCGTCACGCCGCAGGATCCGCATCTCCAGGCAGTGGCCCAGGGCGCCAAGCTTCGCGACGTACGGAACCGTGTTGGACGCGTCGCCGCACCAATCCTCGGCGAGCACGAGCAGTCGATAGGTCCGTCCCACTTCGCACGCCCGCTCCAGGGCCCACGGGGGAATGTGCGCCAGACGGTACACGCCGGTCCACAACCCGCAGTGCTCCGTGGATTGCTTGACGAACTCGTCGTAGGTCAGCGCGCGGTCCCACAGCGCGCGGAAGTCGAGATCACGCATGGTCGCAAAATAACCTTTAAGCGAGAGGAGTAGTTCCTTGACATCCGGCGTGAGGCTAGTCAGAGCTCCCGAATCTCGACCCCGCGCTTCGCAAGCTCGGCGACATACGCGCCGAACGGCACGGCTTCATCGGGAGTGCGCACGCCTGTCGCGGCGATGCGGCCGTCGACCTGCATGAGCCCCGTGATCGCGAGGGAATATCCGGTCGTGCGCATCATCGCACTGATGCCGTGCGCCGCGTCGTAGTAATCGAGCAGTTGCCAGGCGGCCCGCTTGCCGTTCTTGCCGCGCACCTCGACCCGCAAGGCGACCAGGTCGCGTCCGTCGGGTTTGGTCAGCTTGGGGGACACGGTCGTGATGAAGGCATCGCGCGGCACCACGTCCTTCCCGTTCACCCTGACGGGCGTCAGGTCGAGGAGCCCGAGCTCGCGGATCGGCCGCATGATGGCGACGTGCCCGGGGTAGCGCAGCGTCTTGTATTCCATGGTCCGCACCTTGCCCTCATACGCCCATGGCATCGTGGAGATGCCCCCGCCGGTGTGGAACGCCTCGAGCTCGCCCACCGGCGGCGGGAACACGACGGGCTCGAGCTCGGAGAGCGCCTCCACACGCGCCGGCCGGCCATCGCGTAGCACCCACGAGGGCGTCGTGTAGTAGTCGAGCGCGCCGGCCAGCGAGTACACGATCTGGTAATTGAGAGGAGGCTCGGGATGCTGCGGCAGGCCTCCGACGTAGATCTTCACGACCTCGGCGTCCGCCACCCGGCGGATCCCTTCCGCCGCGAGGATGTTGACCATGCCGGGCGCGAGGCCGCAGTCGGGAATGATCGAGACGCGCCGTGCCTCGGCTTCGGCGTCGAGCGCCTTCTGCTGGAAGACGATCTCGGTGTTGCCGCCCAGGTCGGCGCAGTGCACCCCGGCGTCCACCGCCGCGCGCGACACCGCGAGGTTGAAGTAGTACGGCGCCGCGTTCTGAACCGCGTCGTGCCCCCGCATCGCGTCGCGCAGCGCGGCGCCGTCCTGCACGTCGAGCTGCAGCAGCGCGAGCCGTTTGCCGACATGCGGCTGGAGCACCCCGGGGATACGGTCCGGCTCGAGGCCGGCGATCGTCACCTGCTCCACGGCGGGCTGCTGCAACAGATCATAGGCGCAGGCGGACCCTTGCAGGCCCGCGCCCAACACCAACATGCGCATGACGCGATTGCCTCCGGACAGCGTGAGGGATGCGGCGGCGGAAAGCTAGCCAGGCCCGGCCAGCGTCGGAACCCCTCGCTCGCCAGCCGGGGCTCCGCTCCGCGACAAAACAACGCAGTCGCTTCGCGGAGCCCCGGCCGGCTCGCCCCGACTTACGTGCGGTTGTCCGGGTCTCACGGAGCGACTGCGTCTTTTTGTCGCGGAGTGAGACCCGGACAACCGCACCAAGTGGCCTGGGAGGTTAGATTCGCGCCCGATGACCCAAGCCGACTTGACGCGCGAGCGCCTCGTCCGCGCGGCGCTTGAGCTGTTCACCGCGCAGGGCTACCACGACACCACCACGCCGGCGATTGCGAAGAAGGCCGGCGTGGCCGAGGGCACGATCTACCGCCATTTCGCCGGCAAACAGCAGTTTTTCAACGAGCTGTACCGCGCCTCGGCGCGCTGGGCCGGCAAGCTCGTCAAGGACGCTCACGCGCTCATGGTCGGGCCACGCGAGAAGCTGGCCGAGCTCGCCCGCGGGCTCGTCGGCGGTGCGGCGCGCGAGCCGGCCGTGGCACGCCTGTTTTTCGTCCAGCGCTACGACGATCTGCTGGACGAAGAGAGTCGCAAGACGGCCCGCGAGTTCCGGCTCGACCTCGAAAGCCTGATCGCCCAGGCCAAGGCCGACGGTTCCGTGAAGCCGGGCGCCGCGGAGATATGGGCCGGCGTCTGGCTCGCGGTCGTCACGCTCGCGATCGAGCGCGTCTCGGCGAGGGAGTGGCCCGAGACGCACGCGGGAGTGAAGCTGGCGCTGGACGGCGCCTGGGATGCGATCGCGGCACCACGAGCGTGATCGAGACACGCGGGTGAGTCGTCGGGGGCCCACGAAGCGACTGTGTCGTTTCGTCGCGGAGTGGGATCCCGACGACCTCACCCGCGACGTAGATCGAAGAGCTCGATCTCCGGCGGCGCGAACACGCGGATCGGCACGCCGACCACGCCGATTCCTCGGCTCACGTACAGCTGGCTCGCCCCGCGCTGAAAGTGACCCATCACGTACTTCGTGATCAAGCGCCCCGGCGACCAGCCGACCAGCGGCAGGTAGAGCTGCCCGCCGTGAATGTGTCCCGCGAGGGTGAGCGGGATGCCGCGCGGCGCGGCCGAGTCCCACGCGCCCGGGCGGTGGGCGAGGAGCACCCGGAACGCGTCCGGCGGGGCGGCGGCGAGCGCCGCGTCGACGTCCGCGGTCTGCGGGTCGTCCGCCGACCAGTTGTGGGGATCGTCGATGCCGAGCAGCGCGAGCGTGGCTCCGCCCCGCTCGATCACGTGGCAGCCGTTCTGCACGAACACCTGCCCCGCGTCCTGGCACCCGCGAATCACCTCGCGCTCGCCGGTGTAGCGATCGTGGTTCCCGAGCACCGTCACCACGCCGAGCGGGGCCCGCAGCTCCCGGAAGGCGCGCACGTACGCCGGAATGTAGGACGGCGAGATGTCGATCATGTCCCCCGTCTGAACGATCAGATCGGGGCGGAGCGCGTTGGCCTGCGCCACGACCTCCTGCATCTTGTCCTCGCCGAGGTGGACGCCCGCGTGCAGGTCGGAGAGGTGCAGCAGGGTGAGCCCCTCGAGTCCTGCCGGCAGATCGCGGAACCGGAGCGTGCGGCGCGTCAGCTGGGGCAGCCGATAGGCGCTCCAAATGCCGTACGACGAGAGCGTGGCGCCGGCGGCGGCATACGAATACACGGCTCGCGCCAGGAACCTCCGCCGGGAAACCACCGGGTGGTGTGTGGTGAGTGGTTGTTCGCGGTCGGCATCCCCGGCGTCCGCGCCGCCGCGAACCACCAACCACGCACCACGCAGTTTTGTCGTGAGCCACCAACCTCCCTTTCCCAGGAGGTACAGCGCGACCAGCGCCAAGAGGATCCATCCCAACAGCTGCCAAGCGATCCAGGGGGCGGTGAGGGGGAGTCGGCCGACGCTCCACATGGAGCCGAGCAGCGCGCGTTGCGCAACGAACACCCACGGCACATTGAACAGCAGGAACACGAGCGCCAGCGCGCCCCGCACCATACGCGCCCGGCGCGGGCGGCTGGGATCGGGCAGGCGCGCCCGCAGGTACAGGTACAGCAGCACCTGCGGCGCGACAAAGAGAAGCAGATAGATTAGGCGCGTGACCACTCGCTCCAAGCTCCTGGTCTGTCTGGTCGTCGGGTCGTTGGCCCCACTCCGCGGCGCCGCCGCCCAGCTCACCGCTCCTGAGCGCGCTCACGCCCTCGCCACCGTCTGGGCCGAGGCCCGATACAACTTCGCTTACTGGGACCGCGTGCGGGTGGACTGGGACTCGGCGCTCCGCGTGAATCTGAAGCTCGCCGCCGAGCCGCAGTCCGACCTGTTGTTCTACCGCCGTCTACGCCGCTTCGTCGCCCTGCTGGGCGACGGGCAGGCCGCGGTGCTCGCGCCCCCGAATCTGCGCTCCCGCATCGCGCGCCCGCCGCTCCTCTTGACCAGCGCCGCGCGCCGGCCGTTCATCATGGACTACGCCGAGAACGACGAGATGCGCGTCGCGCATCCCGACCGGCTGGCCGAGATCGTGGCCGTCCAGGGTGTCCCCGCGGAGGCGTGGATCCGCGACTCGGTGCTCCCGGAGACCGCCGCCGCCACGCCCGCCGACCGCTGGCAGCGCGCCGTCGCCTGGATGCTCCAGGGCGAAAAGGGCACGAGCCTGCATCTGCTCATCCGTGTGCCCGGCGGCGATCCCAGGGGTTTGAGCGTGACCCGCTCACTGTCGCTCAACGATCGCTGGCCACTCGACCCACCGGCCTTCGCGGTGGACTCGCTGCCGGGCGGCATCGCCGTCGTCCGGATCGGCTCGCTCGCCGACGCAGACGTCGTTCGCCAATTCGACCGCACCTACCCGGACTTCAGCGCGGTCCAGGGGCTGGTGCTCGACCTCCGGGGCGCCGGCGGCGTCCAGACGGAGTACGCCTACCAGATCCTCTCCCGCCTCACGGACCAGCCCTTCTCCGCGGTCCGCTGGAAAACGCCGCTCTACCGTGCGGCGTTCCGCGCGTGGAACCTGCCCGACTCCGCTATGACCTGGTACGGACCGGCCGCGGGAAGCGTTGCGCCGCGGCGCGAGCACCCCTCCTACGGCGGTCCGATTGCGTTGGTGGCGTCGAGCGCGACCTCAGGAGCCGCGGAAGATCTCCTGGCCGCGTTCCGCACGACGGGCCGCGGGGTCATCATCGGCGAGCCGTCCGCCGGGAGCGTCGGCGACATCGCGACGTTCGCGCTCACTAAGAACTGGGGTGTCCAGTTCTCGGTCACGCGCCACTCGTACGCCGACGGGACGGAGTACGCGGGCCTCGGTGTAAAGCCCGACGTGCTGGTGGTGCCGACGGTGGACGACCTGCTGTCGGGCAACGACCCGATGCTGGACCGGGCGCGGGAGTACATCAAGGGCGGCACGGGGCGGCAATAGGAGGCAACGTTCGCTGCCGCCCCTTGCCGCCCGCTGCCGCCCTTTGCCGCCTAGCGCCCCAGACTCTCCCTGAAGAACCGCACCACGTCCCGCCACGCGCTGTCCGCGACCTCGGGCCGCTCGCGCGTACGCAGAAACCCGTGGCCGACGCCGTGATAGACCGTGTAGCGGTAGTTCTTACCGTAGGTCCGGATCGCCGCGTCCACGTCGGGCAGCCCCGCATCGATCCGCGCGTCGTTCTCGGCGTACACGCCCAGGCCGCGGGCGCGAATGCGCGCGACGGCGAGCGCCTCGGGGCCGGGCCCGTAGCAGACGACGAAGCCGCGAAGCGAGGGGTTGTTCGTGGCATAGCGGAAGCTCTGGCCACCGCCCCAGCAAAACCCGATCACGCCGATGCGGTCGGCCCGCACCGCGTTCACGGCGCGAACGTACCCGACCGTGGCGTCGAGGTCCCGAGTGACCGTGTCGGGGTCGAGTCCCGCGATGAGCTTGCGCGCCGAGTCGGGGGAAGGCGGCGTACCGCCGCGCCGCGACAGCAAGTCGGGGGCGATCGCCACGAAGCCGTCCTTGGCGAGCTGCTCCGTGGTCTGCCGGATGAAATCCGACAAGCCGAAGATCTCGTGAATCACCACCACGGCCGGCGCCCGCTCCCGGCTCTCGGGATAGGCCAGATACGCCGTGATGGTGTCGCGACCGCTCGGAAACTTCACGTATTCGGCGTGGATGTCGACGCCAGCGCGAAACGGCGGCACGGTCGACAGGAGCACGATTGCCGCCAGTGTTTTCAGGTTCATGGGTGTCACCTCGGTTGCACTGTGCCGTTGCCGGCGTACACCCCCGCCAGTGCCGACGCGCCCGCCGGCATCCGGTCGCGGCTCTGCAGCGCCTGCTCGGCGGCGCGCTCCACCTCCGCCGTGACGTCCGCCTCGATGTCCGCGAGTCGTTTGGGGGCGACGCCCCGCTGCTTCAGGTATTCCTCGTACAGCCCGATCGGATCGCGCTTTCCCCAGCTCTTGAAGAGCTCGTCCGGCAGCGTCTCGCGCGCCTCGCGCTCGTCATGGGTGGCGTGCCCGCCCATCCGGAACGTGTCCGCGACCAACAGCGCCGGCCCCTCGCCCCGGCGACAGCGCTCGGCCGCGAGTCGGGTCGCCGCGTAGGCATCGAGCACGTTGTTGCCGTCGAACTCCGCGCCGTGGATGCCGTAGCTCGCCGCCCACTCGTGGAACTGGCCCGGTAGGTGATGGCGGGCGAGCGGCGTCCCGAGGGCCACCTGGTTGTTCTGGAGGATGAAGATGGCGGGCAGCCGGCGGACGGCGGCGAAGTTGGTGCCTTCGTGCGCCGCCGCCGTGTTGGCCGCGCCGTCGCCCACCCAGGTGAGGGCGACGCGTGGCTCCCGTCGCAGGCGGAACGTGAGCGCGATGCCGCTGATGACAGGCACCATGTCGCCGACGTGCGAGATCGGCTGCAGCACGCCGCGACCCCATGCGCCGACGTGCAGGTCGCGGCCGCGGGAGGGCGAGTCGTCGCTGCCCAGATATGCGCGCAGCATGTCGGCCACCGGCATCCCCAGCTCGCAGCACGCGGCGGCGTTGCGAATCATCGGCGCCACGACGTCGCGCCCCCGCTCCAGCGCGTGCACGGGCCCGACGGTGACGGCCTCCTCGCCCGTGCCCAGCCACGCCTTGGAGATCACGCCGGTCCGCACCCAGCGCTTGAGCTGGATGTCGTGCAGGCGGGCGCGCAGCAGCCCCGCGTACAGCGCGGTCATCACCTCGGGCGCGAGTCGCGCGACGACGGCGGCGCGCTCGGGATCCCGCTCGAGCGTCTCGCGGAAGGCGCCCACCAGCACCGGGTCCGGCTGCCAGTCGACGTACTCGGGCGGATCGAAAGCGGGGAAGCGCCTTATTTCAGCTTCTCCTTGATCTTCGACAGGAAGCCGCCTTCGTGGAAGATCGACAGGGCGTCGGCGAACTCGAGCGCGGTGGTGTAGCGCGCCTCGGGGTTCGACTCGAGGGCGCGCCCCAGCGTTTTTTCGAGGCCCTCGGGGAGGTCGGGCCGCAGCTGGCGCAGCTTCAGCGGCTGGCCACGCAGCCGGGCGATCATCATCTCCTGCGCGTTGCGGCCGTGGAACGGCAGCTTTCCCGTGAACATCTCGAACGCAACGATCCCGAGCGCGTAGATGTCGGAGCGTGCGTCGAGCTGCTTGCCGCGGATCTGCTCCGGGCTCATGAACTCCGGCGTGCCGAGGATGATGCCGGTGGCGGTGAGTTTCGCGATCGCCGGGTCGGCGCGACGCTCCTTGGCGAGCCCGAAATCCATGACCACCGCGCGATCGGCCGCAGGCTCCTCGGTCACGAGCATGATGTTCTCGGGCTTCAAGTCCCGGTGCACGATCTGCAGCTCGTGCGCGTGGTGCAGCCCGGCACACACCTGCCGCAGCACGGCGATCCCGGGCGCGACCGGCATCGGACCGCCCCTCACCTCGCGGTCCGAGAGCAGCTCGCCCTTGAGAAAGGGCATCACCAGGTAAATCAGGCCGTCCTCGGACTCGCCCAGGCGCAGGATGCGGCACACGTTGGGATGCGCGAGGCGCATGGCGAGGCCCGCCTCGCGCCGCAGCCGTTCGACCGAGCTCCTGTCGGTGGCGAGCTTGGGGGCGAGCACCTTGATCGCGACGTCGTGTCCGGTCGCCACCTCGCGCGCCAGGTACACGTACGACATGCCGCCCTCGCCGAGCTTCTTCTGGACCTGGTAGCGCGCGTCCAGGACGTGCCCCGAGAGCGAGGAGGCGCGCTCCAGTCCGGGCTTGGGTTTCGTCGGGGTGCGCGCGGCGGTGCCGACGCCGGGCGGAGCCGGCGTCGCCGCCTTCGCCTGCACCTCGACCAGCATGTTGCCGTCGCGGGCGCAGAACCGTGCGGTGTCGGTGTACACCGTGCCGCACTTGGGGCAGCGCCGCTGGCTCATTGACGCACCAGGTTGCGTCCTTCGTTCTTGGCGCGGTACAGGGCCTGATCCGCCAGGGCCACGAAGCTGTCGGCGCTGGTGACGCGGTCGTCGGGGAACGACGCCAGCCCGATGGAGATCGTCAGGTTGAGGGGATCCTCTCCCGGCTCGGCGAAATCGTGGTGCATGACGCGGCGCCGCAGCCGCTCGGCGAAGAGCGCGGAGCCGTGCAGCGCCGTCTCGGGCATGACGACCACGAATTCCTCCCCGCCGTACCGCGCGACCAGGTCGACCGAGCGCGCCTCGCGGCGCAGGATCTCGCCAACTTGGCGCAGGACCGAGTCACCCGCAATGTGGCCCCGCGTGTCGTTCACGAGCTTGAAGCGATCGATGTCGGCGAGCAGGATGGTGAGGGCCAGGTTGTACCGGCGCGCCCGATCGAGCTCGGCCTCGAGTTCTTCCGACAGCGCGCGCCGGTTCATGCAGCCGGTGAGCGCGTCGGTCGCTGCCAGCTTCTCGAGGCGCTTCTTGTCCGACACCGCCGTCTCGAAATCGTACGCCTTCTCGATCGCCGCCACGGCCGTACGGATCACGGTCTCGGCGAAGCCGGCGTCGGCGCGGGTGAGCGGCGGGTCCTCGCCCGTGGTGCGCAGAAAGAAGACGCCGAGCTGCTGGTCCTTCATGGAGAAGGGGAGCGCCACGGCGGAGCGGGTCGGGACGGTGATGCCCTCCCGCTGCCAGCGCGCCCGCTCGCCCTCGTACAGCGGATCGGACGAGACGTCCTCGACCAGCACCGACCGGCTGCCCGTCAGCGCGCGCTGAATCTCGGGATAGCGCGCCAGCTCGATCTCCAGGTTCCGTAGCATGGGGTTCTCGTACGCCGCCACCACCACGCCGAGCTCGTCCCCCGGCTTGGCGAGCACCATCGAGCACTTGGAGATCTGCAGCACGCGGGCCACGCGCCGCACCAGGATATGGTAGATCTCGTCGGGCTTGAGGGAGTCGGTGACCTCATGCAGGATGTCGACGATGGCGGCGCGGCTTTGCGCCTCGTCGCGCGCGCGCGACAGCTCCTGCGCCGAGCGAATGTGCGCCTTCACGCGCGCCAACAGCTCGCGCACCCGGAATGGCTTGGAGATGAAATCGGCGGCGCCGAGACCGAGCGACTTCACGGTCGCCTCCTCGGGCGGCATGGACGAGAGCATCAGGACCGGGACATCGCGGAACCGGTCGTCGGCCTTCAGCTTCGCGAGCAGCTGCAGGCCGTCGACCTTCGGCATCATGATGTCGAGCAGCAGCAGGTTGGGGCGCTCCTCTTCGAGCTTGCCGAGCAGCCCCTCGCCGCCCGGCGCCGTCACGACGTCGTAGCCGTTCTCCTTCAAAATCCACGTGAGCGTGCGGACCAGGGATTGGTCGTCGTCGGCGACGAGGATCTTGGCGGCGGCTTCGGGGCTCAAGGGCCTTCAATCCTCGAGGAGCGAGGGGTCGACGTTGCCGCCGCTCACGACCAGCACGGTCGGCGCGACGGGGTGAACCGCGCCGCAGCGGAGCGCCGCTGTCGTCGCGGCGCCCGACGGCTCCACCGCGAGGTGGCACTCGCGCCACAGAAACTGCACCGCCTCGCGCAGCGCGTCATCGTCCACCAGCACCACCCCCGCCAGGCGGTCGCGCTGCGCGGTTAGGTGGGCGAAGGGAACGGCCCCCACGCTGAGCGTGATCAACCCGTCCGCGAGGCTCGCCGTGCGGTCGAGCCGGACCGGCCGGCCCGCCTCGAGCGAGCGCGTGAGCTTGGGGGCGCCCGTGGGCTCCACCCCCCACACGCGCGCTGGGCTTCCCGCCGCCGCTAGGCCCGTCACCACCCCCGCGATGAGCCCGCCGCCACCCACCGGCACCACGACGGTCCGGACGTCCGGCAGCTGCTCGGCGATTTCCAAGCCCACCGTTGCCTGGCCGGCGATGATGTCGGCGTGGTCGAACGGCGGCACGATCGCGAGCCCCCGCTGTGCCGCGATGGCCTCCGCCCGCTGCTGGCGGTCCTCCGACGTGCGGCCGGCAAAGACCACCTCCCCACCCCAGCGCCTGACCCCCGTCACCTTGACGGCGGGCGCGGTCTCCGGCATCACGACCACCGCGGGGACGCCCACGAGCTGCGCGGCGTAGGCGACCGCCTGACCGTGATTGCCGCTCGAGTACGTAATGACCCCCTTGCGGCTCGCGGCTTGCGGCAGGCGCCGGATCGCGTTGTACGCCCCGCGCAGCTTGAACGCGCCCATCGGCTGGAGGCTCTCGAGCTTCACGTAGGCGTCGAGCGGCTCGATGAAGCGCAGCGGCGTGCGCACCGCCACGCCGGCGAGCCCCGCAGCCGCCTCCCGGACCTCCTGGGCGGTGACCACGCTACTTTTTCTTCTTCTGCGGCTGCTTTGCCTTGGCCGGAGCCTTCTTGGCCTTGCTGGACGTGCGCGGAGCGTCCTCGTCCTCGGCATCGCCCTCCCCGTCGTCAGCCTCGTCTTCCTTCACCACCCGGGCCACGTCCACCAACAGATCACCCGAGGTCAGGTTCATCACCTTCACGCCCTGCGTGTTGCGGCCCGAGATGCGGATCCCCTCGACCGGCACGCGGATCATGATGCCCTTCTTGGTGATCATCATCAGCTCGTCGTCGGGGAGCACCTCCTTGAGCGCGACGATGTCGCCGGTCTTGTCATTACGCTTCAAGGTGATAATGCCCCGTCCACCGCGGTGCTGCACGCGGTACTCGTCGAGCTCGGAGCGCTTGCCCATCCCCTTCTCCGTGACGACGAGCAGGGTCGACTTGCGTCGCACCACGACCATGTCGATCACGTGGTCCTTTTTGTCGAGCTCGATCCCTTTCACCCCGGTTGCCGTGCGACCCATGTCGCGCACGTCCTTCTCGTGGAACCGGATGCTCATGCCGTGGCGGGTCGCGAGCACGATGTCGTTCCGGCCGTCGGTGACCTGCACGTCGATCAGCTCATCGCCCTTCTCGATGTTGATGGCGCGGATCCCCACCGAGCGCGGGTTGCCGAACTCCGAGAGGACGGTCTTCTTCACGACGCCCTGCGTCGTGGCGAACAGCAGGAACTGATCCTCGGAGAACTCGCGCACCGGCACGAGGGCGGCGAGGCGCTCGTCCGGCTTCATGGCGACGCACGAGATGATCGGTTTGCCGCGCGCGGCCCGCGCCGCCTGAGGAATCTCGTGGACCTTCAGCCAGTAGCACTGCCCCTGCTGCGTGAAGAACATGACGTAGTCGTGCGTCGAAGCGATGAACAGATGCTCGACCCAGTCGTCTTCCTTGGTGTGAGCAGAGATGACGCCCTTGCCGCCGCGCCGCTGGCGACGGTACGCGGACACCGGGAGCCGCTTGATGTAGCCGGCGTGGGACACGGTGATGACCATGTCCTCTTCGGCGATCAGGTCCTCGATCGAGAACTCGCCCTGGTCGGCGACGATCTCGGTGCGGCGCTCGTCGCCGAAGCCGTGCGCCAGCTCCGACAGCTCCTCCTTGAGGATCTTGAGGCGGCGCGGCTTGGACGCCAGGATCTCCTTGCATTCCTTGATGAACTTG
>QHTP01000004.1 GCA_003220855.1 Gemmatimonadota bacterium | reverse complement strand
CCGAAGTGGTGGAACTGGTAGACGCGCTGGCTTCAGGAGCCAGTGGGCGCAAGCCCGTGGGGGTTCGAGTCCCCCCTTCGGCATGAGCGCGAGGTTTTGGAGGTTGGTGGACGTTGGTGGAGGTTGTGGAGGATTCACCTCTACCGTCCTCCACCATCCTCGACAACCTCCACCAACAACTCGCCGATCAATACCTCGGCAAGCTTGGGTCGACGTTCACCGCCCACGCATCGATCCCGCCGCGCAGACTTCGCACCTTCGAGAAACCCGCCGCCTTCAGGATCTCGAGCGCCTTGAGCGAGCGGGCGCCGTGATGGCAGTGTGTGACGATCTCGCGGTGGCCGCCGAGCTCGCCCAGACGCGTCGGGAGCTCGGCGAGCGGAATCAGCACCGCACCGTCGATGCGGGCGATCTCGTACTCGTGCGGCTCGCGCACGTCGATCACGAGCAGATCGGGACTCCTGTCCCACTCGGCCTTCAAGTCCTGCGCCGTGATCTCGGCCCCCTCGTACGACGGCTCGGCGCCGATGCCGCAGAACGCTTCGTAGTCGATCAGCTCGGTGATCGTGGGGTGGGTCCCGCACACTGGGCACTCCGGGTCCTTGGCGAGCTTGAGCTCACGGAACTGCAGTCTCAGCGCGTCGAACAGGACGAGCCGCCCGATCAACGGCTCGCCAGCCCCCAGAATCAGCTTGATGGTCTCCATCGCCTGAATCGACCCGATGATCCCCGGCAGCACGCCGAGCACGCCGCCTTCCGCGCACGACGGCACCAGCCCCGGAGGCGGCGGCTCCGAGTAGAGGCAGCGGTAGCAGGGACCCTGCTTCGCGTAGAACACCGAGGCCTGGCCCTCGAAGCGGAAGATCGAGCCGTACACATTGGGCTTGCCGAGCAGCACGCACGCATCGTTGACCAGGTAGCGCGTGGGGAAGTTGTCCGTCCCATCCGCGACGATGTCGAAGTCGCGAATGATGTCGAGCGCATTGTCCGCCGTCAGCCGCGTCTCGAACGGCTCCACCCGTACGTTGGGATTCAAGTCGTGGATACGCTGCGTGGCGGACTCGAGCTTGGAAACGCCGACGGTGGACGTCCCGTGCAGCACCTGGCGTTGTAGATTGGTCTTGTCCACGACGTCGAAATCGACGATGCCCAGGGTGCCGACGCCCGCCGCGGCGAGATACAGCGCGGCTGGCGACCCCAGTCCGCCCGCGCCCACGAGCAGCACGCGCGCGGCCTTGAGCTTCTTTTGTCCCTCGACGCCCACATCCGGAAGGATGAGGTGACGTGAATACCGCAGGATTTCTTCGTGGGAGAGCTTCGGTAGGGGCGCAGCATGCTGCACCCCTACGCCAACGGCGGTTGCGCCCCCCGCGATACTCGGAATGATCGACACGGTGTCTCCCGCCTTGACGGGCGTGTCGCGCTGCGCCAGCTGGCGGATGTCGCGATCGTTCACGTACACGTTGACAAAGCTACGCAGGCGGCCGTCCTCCGCGAACAAATGACGCTTGAGCCCGGCGTGCTCGCCGGCAAGCTGCTCCAGCAGCTCGCCCACGTTTCCCCCTTCCAGCTCGAGCACGTCGCGACCGCCCACGTAGGAGCGCAGCGGCGTGGGAATCAATACGGTGACTGCCATACGGCCTTCCGTTCCTCGATGGTGATGGACTCCTCGGCGAACGTCCCGCGATCGTCCGCGAGGACCCAACTCTTGGGATCGCCGGCGCGCCCGGCGCCGACCCCGACGATCACGTACGAGAGCCACGGCCACGCATGCTCGCGATCGAACGCGGACGGTGCTGGCGGATGGTCCGGGTGCGAATGGTACACGCCGATCACCTCCAGCCCGTCGCGATCCAGCCGCTCCTGCGCGCGCCGGAACGACATCGGATCGATCAGGTAGCGGTTGCGCGCCGAGTCGGTCCGCTGATTGGCGAGCGGGACGAGCTGCAGCGCGACCTTGCGGTCGCCCTCGACCGCTCCGCCGATCAGGCCGCACGCCTCGGCCGGGTAGTCCGCTTCGCCGTGGTGGCGGATCGCCGTCAGCTGCCGGGGGTCGAGCACCAGCGTCATCGACGCTCCCCCGCGAGCCGCCCCCGCTCGCTCAAGTAGCGGTCCCCCGAATCGGGCGCGATGACCACGACTACGGCCGTGGAGGGCGGTGGAATGCGGTCGAGGGCGGTGAGAACCCGCTCCGCGGCGACTATGGCCGCGCCCGTCGACCAGCCCACGAACAGGCCCGCCTGCTTCGTCAGACGTCGCACCGCCTCCTCGGCCTCCTCCGTGGCGACGAACTCCGTCCGATCCGGTATGCGGGGATCGTAGATGCCCGGTACCAACGCCGTCTCCAGGTGTTTCAAGCCCTCCAGCCCATGAAACGGCCCATCGGGCTGTACCGCGATCAGCTCGATGGCCCGGTTCTGCTCCTGCAAACGCCGACCGGTTCCCATCAGAGTCCCGGCCGTGCCCAGCCCGGCGACGAGGTGAGTGATCCGGCCGCCGGTCTGGCACCAGATCTCCTCGGCGGTCGTGAGGTAATGCGCCCGCGGGTTGGCCGGATGGTTGTATTGATCCGCGTACCAGTAGCGCTCCGGATGCGCCGCGGCGAGCTCGCGTGCCGTCCGGATCGCCCCGTCCGAGCCGTCGAGCGGATCGGTAAAGATCACGTCGGCGCCGTAGGCCTCGAGCAGCGCCTTGCGCTCGGCACTCGCGTTCGCGGGCACGCACATCGTGACGCCGATCCCCGCCGCGGCCCCGAGCATCGCGTACGCGATGGCCGTGTTGCCGCTGGACGCGTCCAGCAGGCGCTTGGCCGGCAGCTCGCCACGCGCGACGCCGTCGCGCAAGATGAACAGCGCGGGGCGGTCTTTCACCGAGCCGCCCGGGTTGAGCCACTCGGCCTTGAGAAAGACGGGCGGCAGCGGGCGGCCAAGAGCGGCAGAGGGCGGCAGAGGGATGAGCGGCGTATTGCCGACCAACCCCCACAGCGCCGGCTCGGCAGCGTTGCCCTCCGCCGCCCTCTGCCGCCCTCTGCCGCCCTCTACCGCCGCTTTCACTCCGCTCCCTTCGCGATCGGCGCGCCGACGAGGTTCCCCCACTCCGTCCAGGAGCCGTCGTAGTTTCGCACCTTCTTCACGCCGAGCAGGTACTTGAGGGCGAACCAGGTGTGGCTCGAGCGCTCGCCGATGCGGCAGTACGCGATCACCTCGTCCTTGCCGTCGATCACTTTGGCGCCCTTGTACAGCTGCACCAGCTCGTCGTACGGCTTGAACGTGCCGTCGGTCGCGACCGCCTTGCTCCAGGGAATGTTCTTGGCGCCGGGGATGTGCCCCGCGCGCTGCGCCGTCTCGGTCATCCCCGGGGGCGCGATGATCTCGCCCACGAACTCGGGCGTGGACCGCACGTCCACCAGGGCGATCTTCTTCGCCTTGAGCGCCTTCTCGACATCGGGGCGCTTGGCGCGGATCG
This sequence comes from Gemmatimonadota bacterium, assembly GCA_003220855.1. GTDB lineage: Bacteria > Gemmatimonadota > Gemmatimonadetes > Gemmatimonadales > GWC2-71-9 > AG41. The sequence continues at coordinate 11,115 of QHTP01000004.1, read as the reverse complement.
CCGCATTCACCTTCTTGGGAACGGGGTAATTGGTCGCGCGCACGTTCGCCCGTTCCGTGACGAGCGGCCGTCCCTCGGCGACCCACTTCGCCCGCCCGCCGTTCATCAGTTTGACGCTCGTGTGTCCGTACAGCTGCAACACCCAGAACGCGAAGGCCGCGAACCAGTTGTTGTTGTCGCCGTACAGCACGACGGTCGTCTTGGGCGTCACGCCCGCGTCCGACAGCAGCTTCGCGAACGCCTTCTTGTCTGGAATGTCGCGCCGCACGGGATCGTTGAGCTGCGACTGCCAGTTCCAACCGACCGCGCCCGCGATGTGCCCCGAGTCGTACGCCGTGGTGTCTACGTCGACTTCGATCAAGCGAACACCGGCGTCCGCGCGATGCCCCGCCACCCAGTCGGTGGAAACGAGCACGTCGGGATGTGCGTATGCCACGCTTGCCTCCAATCGGTTTAAACCCGACAGTGCCAGTCGGGTTTCAGTTCAAAAAAAACGTACAGGATGGCGGGACTAGTTCCCGGCCAGGACCCCGGCGATGTGGTACAGCTGCGGCTCGTCGTGCGTGAGGTCCGCCAGCGAGATACCGGCCAACAGATCGTTGATCCGTTGTTCCAGCATTCGCCACACGGGCCGGATGCTGCACGACGCCTCCGGACTACATCGCTGGGGATCGACGGGATGGAGATCGCAGTTGACTTCGAAGGTGACGTGCTCCGAGGCCTCGATGACGTCTTTGACCGAGATGGCCTGAGGCTCACGACCGAGGTGGTAGCCGCCTTTGGCGCCGCGCACGGAGTCGACGAGGCCCGCGCGTCGCAGACGCAGCAGGATCTGCTCGACGTAGTCGTGCGGCAGCCGCTCCTGTTCGGCGAGCTCGCGCGCCGCGACCGGGCCCTGCCCCGCGCGCTTCGCGAGGTTGAGCGAGACGATCAGCCCGTATTCGGCCCAGGTGGTGACGCGAATGGGGGGAATATGCGAGTTTGGTTTCCGGGATTCAATGGGCGGCGGCGGGACCCCGGATTCTCGGGCTCAGACTGACACCGACCTGTACCCCGAAGACGTTCTCGCCGGAGTTGCGCTGCAACCACAGCAACCGCCCATTGACGTTCCACATCAGCGGCCCGCCGTAGAAATCCGCCCCCAATCCGCCGTGGGCCCCCTGCGCGATGCCGCGGTCCGAACCCTGAGAGTAGACGCCGCCCAACAGGAAGCCCGCCTCGGCGTACAGCCGTCCCCACGCGGGACGCAAGGAGGCCTCGTAGCCCGGAGCGAAGAGGATGGCATTCTCCTCGCATCCGGTGGGCGGGCACCCCGCGGTGATTTTCAGAGGAGCGAAGTCGATCTCGAGTCCGAGGGTGCCGGCCTTCTTGGTCTCACGGCGAAACCGCGCTCCCAGGAACGGAGCGCGCGCCCGCAGCCCGCCCGAGATCGGGATCAGAACGCTCGCCGCCGGCCCCACGGTTCCTTCGAGGAATTCGCCTTTGCGGACGGCGCCGAGTGCAATGGAGGCATTGGCGACCGCTTCGACCGCCTGGATCTGGCTCCCCGGCACCTCGAGGAACCGCCCCGCGATGCTCGCGACCGCGGCGTCGCCGACGTTCACGCGCACTCCCAGTCCGAAGGCGAGCCCGAGCTGGCTAGTAGCGGAGGTAGTGCCGGAACAGGGGACGATGGAAAGGACGCAAAGCGAGTCGACCTCGGTGACCCGCGCGAGGCCGAGGGCCGTCAGCGCGAAGGGTGCGACGATACCACGGGTGCCCACCGGATAGTAGTAGGAGTCGAGCGTAAACAGCGTCAGGCGCCGGATGCCTTTGTCGGTCGAGAGGTCGTTGTAGCGGGAGATCGTAAGGCCGGTCTCGCCGTCGTCTCCGGTGATGAGAGCGGCTGATCCGCCCCACGACGAGAAGCTATGACTCGAACCGGAGCCGTCGTCCAGGCTGAGTGACGAGTACGTCGGGCCGATGCGGAACCGCCGCTGCGCGTGCGCCGAGGACGTACCGGCGAGCCACAGCGCGGCGAGTAGCCAGGTGGTCGTACGCATGCGGAACGGATAACGTGCGAGAGGGGTCGGATTCGGTGACTCGAATCACGACCCCCCGCGTGACGGCCCTTACCGGACGAGCACGCCGACGATGATCCCCGCCACGTTCATGCGAACGAGCCACGACCAGAAGGTCGCTTTGAGCAGCGGCCGGACCTTGTCATACCACACACCACTGCCGATCGTCGACAACGCGATGGTGGACAGCCAGAGCATCGTCGCGAACTCCATCCCCGCCAGCGGGCCGCCGCCTGCTGCCCACAGGCCCGCCTTGAGCTGATGGTAGAACCACGCCAGCAGCACACCGAAAACCAATGACAGGACCGCCGACTTCGGCAGGTTCGCGGCCATCATCTTCTTCCCTTCTTCCGGCGATGGCGGGAAGGTCCCGAACGCCTCCATTGCCGGACCGGTGAAGACCTTGCCCCACATCACGTAGTCTGCGAAGAACGCGCCGACGCCTGCGATCAGCCCAGCGACGATCCAATGCATACGTGCTCCTCCAGAAATAGAGTGTGCACTGCAGACGGCCGTCCTCGGCTACTTGCGCTGCCCCGGTACCCCCAGCTCGGTCATGGCGAGCAGATCCAGCACCTCGTCGAGATCTTTGCCCTTGAGCACGCCCTTGTCCATCACCAGCTGGCGCACGGTCACGTTCTTCGCCACCGCCTCCTTGGCGAGCTTGGCCGCCTCGGCGTAGCCGATTTTCGGAGCCAGCGCCGTCACGAGGGCCGGGCTGCGCTCGAGCCAGTGCTCGCACTGCGCGCGGTCGGCTTCGATCCCGACCACACAACGCTCCGCCAGGACTCCCGACGCGTTCGTGAGGATCCGCATCGAGAAGAGCAGGTTGTGGGCGATCACGGGCATCATCACGTTCAGCTCCAGCTGGCCCGCCTCCGCCGCGGTCGCGACGGTCACGTCGTTCCCGAGCACCTGGTAGCACACCATGTTCACCATTTCGGGGATCGACGGGTTGACCTTACCCGGCATGATGCTCGACCCGGGCTGCACCGGGGGCAGCACAATCTCGGCCAGCCCGGTGCGCGGTCCGGATGCGAGCAGCCGCAGGTCGCTCGCGATCTTGCCGAGGTCCATCGCGCAGGTGCGGAGCGCACCGGAGCACGCTGCCGCGTCCCCCATCGACTGCATCAGCTGCACGCGGTCTTTCCCCTCGCGGAGGTCGAGCCCGGTGATCGCGCGGAGGTGCTTCACCATCAGCCCCGGATACACGGGCTCGGCGTTCAGTCCCGTCCCCACGGCCGTGCCGCCGATCCCGAGGTCGCGCAGGGCGTCCGCCGCCTGGGCGACGCGGTCGCGGTTGCGCTCGACGATGTGCCCATAGGCGGTGAATTCCTGACCGAGCCGGATGGGCGTCGCATCCTGCAGGTGCGTCCGTCCCGACTTGAGGATCTGGTCGAATGCCCGGCCCTTCGCGAGAAAGGCGGCGGCGAGCCGCCCCAGGGCGTCGAGCAGCGCCGGCAGCTCGGCGAGCGCCGCCAGGCGGATGGCGGTCGGGATCACGTCGTTGGTCGACTGAGCCATGTTGACGTGATCGTTGGGATGCACCGGCGTGTACGTGCCTCGCGCGCCGCCGAGGAGCTCGTTCGCGCGGTTGGCGAGCACCTCGTTACAGTTCATGTTGTGCGAGGTGCCGGCCCCCGCCTGGTAGGGGTCCACCACGAACTGGTCGCGGTGCTGTCCGGCCAGCACTTCGTCCGCCGCCCGCACGATCGCGTCGGCGAGCTTGGGATCGAGGCGTTTGGTTTCCTTGTGCGTCAGCGCGGCGGCCTTCTTGATGCGGATGACGGCGTCGACGAACGGGGCGAGGGGCGCAAGCCGCGAGATGGGGAAGTTGCGGCGGGCGCGCTCGGTCTGGATGCCGTACAGCGCGTCGGCGGGCACCGGCAGCTCGCCCAGCGGATCACGCTCGATACGGGTCGCGCTCATCGCCTCGGTCTAGGAATCAGTAATCGCCCATGACGGACGAATAGTACCGTACTCACTTGGTCGGCTCCACCCGCAGGCTGTCGTTGAAGCGATTGAAGTACTCCGTCATCCCGATCACCAGAGTGATCTCGACGATCTGTCCCTCGTCCCACGCGGCGCGCAACCTCCCGTACAGCTCGTCGGTGACGTCGTGCCCCGAGCGATGAACGACGTCCGCGTAGTCGAGCGCCGCGCGCCACCCGGGCTCGAGCGCCGCGATCGCCTCGCGTCCACCCCGGTCTTGCACCGCCTCCACCAGGGCGTCGCTCGCTCCCCGCTGTCTTGCCAAGACAGTGTGGGAGTTGAGTCAGTAGCGGCAGCCGTTCAGGTGCGAGATCCGCACCCACAAGAGCTCCTTGAGCACCGTCGGCACGGTGCCTTCGTTCATGACGGTACGGAAGTGCGCGATTAGGCTGCGCAGGTGCTCCGGACGCAGCGCCACCGTGCGGAACATGTTCGGAATGTTGCCACGCTCCCGCAGGTAGGTCTCGAAGATGGGCCGCACCTCGGGGGCAGCCTGGTCCGGAGTCAGCGGCGTGATCCGCGGATTGGTCATTGTGCCTCTCTGCGCTTGCCCCAGCCGATCTTGAACACCTCGACCGCCGCCCGATAGCCGATGGACCGCACGAGGGCGTAGACGCCGAGCCCGGTCAAGAGGATGGCCGTATAAAACCGCCACAACAAGAGTATGGTCACCTGGCGCGCGCCGAAGTCTCCGGCAAAGCCGTTCAGGAAGGCAACCTCCAGGCCGCCGCCACCGGAGGGCAGCGGCACCACGAGGGGCGCGTGCAGCAGTGCCAGGGCACCGTAGAACATCTGCCCGAACGGGGGCCGGCCCGGCATGCCCCACGCGAGCGCCGGCAGGATGAGCGCGCGCGCCACGATGCTCACTACGGTGAGGAGCGCGCCTGCGCCCAGCGCGGGGCGCGGCGCACGTGCGCCCAGGCGACGCGCCACTGGCGCCGCACGCGGTGGCGGATGAACCCCGCGCGCGCCAGCCGCTGCAGCAGGTACACGGTCACGAGGACGACGAGCGCGATGATCTCGACGGTGACCAGCTCACCTGCCCGGTGGCGGTGCAACCAGGTTCGGGCGGCGTCCCGCCAGTCCGGCACGTAGTAGCCGAACAGCGCCGCACCCACCAGCAGGAACACCGGCCATTCGCACGCCACCTCGACCCCGATCGCCACGATGCCGGTGACGGGTCGCAACCGCGCTTCGTTGAGGCCGAGGAACCGCGCCGGCTCGCCTCCCAGCCGGTTGGGCGTGAGCTGCGAGGCGGCTTCGCCGTACAGATTCAGGCGGAACGCGTCGCGGAACGAGAGCCGACCGCCCGCCGTCCACGTCGCGAGCTGAATGCGCCACGCGCGAGCGACGCAGTCCACACCCAGGAGCGCCAGCGCCAGCACGTGGTTGATCATGCCGCCCGGTTCAGTCGGAGCAGTCGCCCAGCGGGTAGTTGAAGCCACAGTTCGGGCACGGGTTCTTGCAGCCCCAGGGCCGGGGCCGGACCTCCGTGCCGCACCGCAGGCAAGTCGGCCGCGGCGCTCTAGCCGAGCCGATGGGCGCCGGTGAGGAAGGGGTTGGCCCGGCGCTCGCGTCCCACAGTGGTTTCTGGTCCATGCCCGCAGTACACGATCGTCGAATCGGGCAGCGTAAGCAACTCGCGCTCGATGCTGCGCAGCAGCGTCTCGAAGTCGCCCCCCGGCAGGTCGGTCCGCCCGATCGAGCCCTGGAACAGCACGTCCCCGCCGAACGCCACGCCCTGTCCCTCGAACACGACGCTGCCCGGCGAATGGCCCGGCGCGTGTCGCACCCGGAATTCGAGCGTGCCGACCTTGAGCACGTCGCCGTGGGAAAGGGCGCGGTCGGGCGCGGGAAGCGGCTCCGCGCGCATCCCGAAGGCGACCGCCTGCTCCGGAACGTGGTCGTACAAAGCGCGGTCGCCCGGGTGGAGGTAGACGGGGACCCCGCTGTCGGCCTTGAGCCGGGCGACACCGAGGATATGATCGAGATGGGCGTGGGTCAGCCAGATCGCTACGGGTGTCACGCCCGCCGTCGCGAGCTTGTGCGCGATCAACCCCGCCTCCTCGCCCGGATCGATGATCGCGCATTCACCGCCGGCGTCATCGATGACGAGGTAGCAGTTCTCGACGAACTGCCCGTTCGGGATCGGCACCACCTTCATGACGCGACGCCCGCTTTCTCCCGCTCCCGCACGGCCGCGAGATACTTCTCGACCGCGATCGCCGCCGTGGTTGCGTCGCCCACCGCCGTGGTGATCTGGCGGGTCAGCTGGCTGCGCACGTCGCCCGCCGCGAACAGACCGGGGATCGACGTCATCATCCGCTCGTCGGTGATGAAGTATCCGGCGGCGTCGTGCTGCGCGTGCCCCTCGACCAGTCCCGAGTTGGGCCTGAACCCGACGAAGATGAATACGCCCCCGACCGCCAGGGTGGCGCGCCCGCCCGTCGCCGTGTCTTCGAGGACGAGGTGATCGGTCCCGCGCTCGGTGCCCTTGATCTCCAGCACGCGTTTGTTCCAGACCATCTCGATCTTGGGGTTCGCGAAGGCGCGCTCCTGGATGATCTTCGACGCCCGCAGCTGGTCGCGCCGATGCACGATGTACACTTTGGTCGCGTAGCGTGTGAGATAGTCTGCCTCCTCGACGGCGGCGTCGCCGCCGCCCACGACGGCGAGCACTTCACCCTTGAAGAACGCGCCGTCGCACACCGCGCAGTACGAAACACCTTTCCCGGCGTATTCCTTCTCTCCCGGCACACCGAGCTTGACCGGGGTCCCGCCCGCCGTGAGAATCACGGCAGGCGCGCGATAGGTTTTCCCCCGGGTCGTGGCGACGTCGAACCAGCCGTCCTCCGCCTTGCGGATCCGTTCCACGCTGTCGGTGACGATCTCGGCCCCGAACTTCTTGGCGTGCTCGGTCATCTTCTGGGCCAGCTCCCAGCCCTTGATGCTCTCGAACCCGATGTAGTCCTCGATCAGGTCCGTGTTCAGGAGCTCGCCGCCGGGCGCGCCACGCTCGATCGTGAGCGCCTTCAGCATGCCCCGCCCGGCGTACATCGCGGCGCACAGGCCCGCAGGCCCCGCACCGACGATGATCACATCGTATCCGTTGGGAGCGTTGGGAGTCATCCGTCCTCAGTCCTCCGTCTGCAACTCGAGTCGCGGCGGCTCGGCTTCGCCCGCGAGCGCCCGTTCCAGGTCCGCACGGAATCGCACGGTCTCGAACTCCACGTCGGCCCGCTGGGTGCCCGCGAGCTTTTCGAGCGCCCCCCGGCCCACCGCCGCGACGCCGTGTCGGTTGCCACGGCGTTGATGCAACAGCGCGGCGGCCGCCTGGATGAGCCCCTGCCACACGCGTGCCGCATCGCGGTTCCCGTCGCTAATAATAGAACGCCACACGGTTTCCAGGGCCTCGTGGGCTTCCCAGTAGGCGCCGGAGTTGAAGAGATCGCGGGCGCGGACGAGGATCGCGTGACGCTCGTCGGGAGTCACCGGCGGCAGAGGCGGCACGGGTAGCTACTGCCGCCCCTTGCCGCCCGTAGCCGCCTGTGCCGCCCCGATCCGTAACAGATTCAGCGCTCCGTGACACGCGCTGACCGTGCCCACCAGGACCGCCGCCGGCGCCCCGGTCTCGCCCGCGGCCCGCACGATCCCGTCCCCCGCCAGCACCGTCTCCACCGCGAATGTGCCGACGCCGAATACGTGGTGGCGGCAGACGAACAACGCCGGCCCGTGGACCGGCTGGCCGGCCGCGCGTAGCCGCCCTGCGAGCGCCCGCACCGCGTCGCCCATCTCCCAGCTCCGCGTGCTGCCGATCGCTGGACAGACCGTGGGTTCGATGCAGTGGGTGGGGCAGATCCAGTCCGCGAACGACACGTAGCGGGTATGGTCGGGAGCGGGGGCGGCGCGATCGTATGGCGTGCCCAGGGTGTCGGGGACCGGGGCGACGTCGATCGGACGTCCGGGCCAGCGCTCGCGTGCGCGGGCGAGCACCCACTCGAACATGAGGTGCGGCATGAGTGGCGACGGCACGATGTAATCCTGTGGCTCGCCGGAGCGCGCCGGAGCGGCCGCACCGAGGAACTCGCGGAAGTAGGTGCTCCAGTCGCGCACCTCGAACGCACGGTCCGGTGCGTCACCCAGCTCGCGGCGGGCGCGGCACTCGGGGTCCCGATCCACCACCACGACGCGCCGGAAGCGGGCCCGGCCCCGCTCTTTGGCCCTGGCGAGCTGGGCGGCGTAGAAGCTGCCGTAGCAGCCTCCCCCGACCACGATGACGTCACGCATCACGACGGGATCGCTCAGACGTCGCCTCCGGCGACGGAGAGGATGTCGCCGCTCACCGCCCGCGCCTCGTCGCTCGCCAGATACAGCACCGCGGCAACCAGGTCGTCGAGCTCCACCCAGCGCACTTTCGCGTCCTTCATTTGCGCGAGGTTGTCGGCGGTGCGCATGGTCCCGGGCGCCACCGCGTTCACGCGGATCCGGTCGCCGGAGAGCTCGCGCGCGAGTGCGCGGGTGAGCCCCGCGACGGCGGCCTTGGCCGCGATGTAGGAGGCCATCTGGCTCTGGGGCTTGAGAACGGCCATCGAGGCGAAGTTCACGATGGCGCCGCCGCCCCGCTCACGCAGCAGCGGGATGGCCGCCTGCGACACAAAGAACGTCGTCTTGATGTTGACGGCGAGCTCGCGCTCGAGCTGCTCGGGACCGAGCGCGAGCACCGGGCCGAAGTTGACCAGGCCGCCCGCGACGTTCACCACGACGTCGAGCCCCCCGAAGCGCTCGCGCGCCGTGGCCACGGCGCGGCGCGCGGGCTCGGGCGTCGTCAGGTCGCCCGCCGTCGCCTGGACCGCGAACCCCTGGGCCGCGAGCTCCTGCGCCCGCTCGGCAACCGCGCTTGCGGTCCGGTCGGCGATGACGAGCTGCGCGCCTGCGCGGGCAAACCCGGTGGCGACGGCGTACCCGATCTGGCCCACCCGGCCGACGCCCGTGACGAGCGCCACCTTGCCCCGAAAGTCAGGGGGCACTGGCGACGATCTCGTCGACCGGCGGTGCGCCGCGCTGTGCGAAGGCGATCTTCCCGGCCTGGCTCACGAGGTACACGGTGCGCTGGATCCCCTTGCCATCGTCTTTGAGCGCGTGGTACGCGCGCGCGATCGCGCGGTCCGGATCGGAGAGCAGCGGAAAATTGAACCCCAGCTTGCGGACGTAGCCGGCGTGGCCCTCCACCCCGGCGGGATTCACGCCGAACGGCTGGATGTTGGCTGCCCGGAACTTGGCCATCTCGTCGCGCACGGCGGAGAGTTGGCGGTTTCAGCCGGGCGTGTTGTTTCCCGGATAGAAGACGAGCGCGACGTGGGTCGTCTTCAGCACGTCCGCCAGCGTGTACGTCTTGTCGTCGGAGGCAGGGGCGGTGAACGCGGGTGCTTTGCTGCCGATTGCCAACGGCTCGCTCATGGGGGCTCCTTACGGGTCTCCGCGACGATTTCCCGTGACGTCTTTCCGCGACGCTGTTCGAGCTTCTCAAGCCATTCGAGCGGCACGTCCATGTCACCCAACCCGGCGTGTGAATCGCCCAGCTCCACGTCGCCGTGCCAGTCCGAGCCGCCGCTGATCACGAGCCCCAGGCGCTCGGCGAGCGCGATGAGCCGCCGCTCGGTCGCCTCCGAATGGCTGGGGTGTCGCACCTCGAGCCCGTCGAGGCCGTCATTTTGAAACTGGCGGATCTGACCTTCGCTGCCGCGGTCGCCCAGATGCGCGGCGACCGCGACGCCGCCCACGGCGTGGACCAGGTCGGTCACCTGGCGCAGCGTCGGCAGGGGTTTCTCCACGTAGGCGGGCCGCCCGCGACCCAGGTAGCGTCCGAACGCGTCGTTGATGTCGCTGCTCACGCCACGCTCGACCAAGACCCGGGCGACGTGGGGGCGGCCGAGCGCCCCGCCGTCGGCCGCCGCCATCACGTCGGTCAGCTCGATGGCCACGCCGAGCCGGTGCAGGTGCGCGACGATCTGCTCGGCGCGGCGCTGGCGCGCGGCGCGCGTGGTGGCGAGAAACGCCTCGAGTTGCTGGTGCCCGGGCGGCAGGAAGTAGCCGAGCAGATGCAGCTCGCCCCACGGCGCCTTGACGCTGAACTCGCACCCCGAGACGACGCGGACGCCGAGCGCTGCGCCGGCGCGCGCCGCTTCCGGGACGCCGCCGGTGGTATCGTGATCGGTCAACGCGATGGCGGCGAGACCCGCGACGTGGGCGCGTTCCGCTACCTCGGCCGGCGGGTACTCCCCGTCCGACGCCGTGGAATGACAGTGCAGGTCAACGTGCGCCGTAGGCACTCTCCGGCGCCGTCCAGGCCGGTTGCGACTCGCGAAACAGCTGCACCAGATCCCGCGGGGAGAGCTCGGCGAGCGCCGCGTCGGCGCTGCGGTTGCCGACCGGCGCGAAGCGCGTGAACCGGCGGCGGCGCTCGGGGCCGGTCCCCTGCTGGAACACGATCCCGAACTGGTCACGCCCATACACCGTGATGCGGCCCGAGGGAGACACCTCCCACGACCCGCCGTCCACGACGACCGCGCGCCGCGCCATCGCTCTCCCCTACGCCTCCGCCGCGGCCCCGAGCGACACCTCGGTCCACAGCTCCCAGGCGTCGGGGGCGTAGGTGCCGAGGCCCTGCAAGCGCTTCTCGAGTTTGATCTCCTCGGGGAGGCGGGACGCCTGGGCCCGGTGCGACATCTCCGTCTGGCTCTCGGAGAATTCCGTAAACAGGTGCGGATCCTTGGCGTTGCGGAACAGCCAGATGCGCTGGCCGCGGGCCTCGGCGAACTGGCACAGCTCGCGCAGCGTGGCCAGGTAGTCCGCCTCGTGGGTCGGGGGCACGCGCACCCGCGCGGCCGTGAGCACCTTGGGCATGCTAGATCGCTCCCTCGGGGAAGTTCTCGAGCGTCCGCTTCACGTCGGCGAGGAACCGATCCGCGTCGGCGCCGTCCACCACGCGGTGGTCGTAGGACATGGAAACCATTCCCATCGTGCGGATCGCGATCGTGTCCGTGCCGTCGGCCAAGGTGACGAC
>QHTP01000208.1 GCA_003220855.1 Gemmatimonadota bacterium | reverse complement strand
TCCACTCCCAGCGCATCGAGCACGGACAGCGTCGCCTCGGTGATCTCGGGCCCGATTCCATCGCCGGCGATGAGAGTTGCCTCACGCTTCACGGCAGCCCCGGCGTGAGGCTCTTGACGGCGCGCGTGAGCGCCGTCCAGGGATCGTCCCCCTCACCCCGCGCCACGGTCCGGAACCCGACCCGGCCGGTACGGACGTCCACCATCACGACCGTGAGCTCGGCAGTGCCCGACGGGCGGACCGGCGGACCGGCGGTCGGTCGGGCCGCCACCCCTCCCGACCGCCCGTCCGCCGGCCCGCCCGTCCGCCTGAACACCAGGCCCGCCGGCACGAGCATGAAGCGTCCACCGCCCGCCCCCACCAACGCGGCGAGCGTCCGCAGCTCACTGCGGAGGGGGTCGCGCACCATCTCCTCCCGCCCGCCGCCTCGCAGCAGGAGGGCCGTGCCCATCTGATCGGGATCGGGCGCAATCCCCGGCGCCCGCCGGGCGGCCCGCCGCAGCTCGTCGGGGAGCAGCCACGTGACTTCCGGCGCCCGGGGCTTGAGCAGCGTGCCGATCACGCTGTCGCCCCTGGCGAGCGCCGCCCGCCGCTCCCCCAACAGCGCCTGCCAGTGGAGCGAATCTTCCGCAACGATGAGCGTGAGGGGCGTGATCCCCACTTGCTGTGCGGCGACGCCGGCGGTGGGGAGAGGGGCGGTGGGTTCGGGGGTCGGCGTCTGGGAGGTGTGTCCGCATGCGGCCGCCACAGCGGAGGCCACCACGCACCACGCAGCACGTACTAAGCTTTTGATTTGCAATGGATTAGTCACGGCGCGCAATATCGTGTTCGCGCCGCGGTTTTTCAAGAACCGAGCGTGAGTCCCCCGTCCACCACGATCACCTGTCCTGTCACGTGGCGCGCCTCCTCGCTGCACAGGAACACGATCACCCGCGCCACGTCCTCTGGCTCGGCCACCCGGCCCAGCACCGACTCGTGCTCGGCCCGCTCCAGCACCTCGCGCGGCAGCTTGGAGAGGAGATCCGTCTTGACGAAGCCGGGGGCGACGGCGTTCACGTTCACGTTGGACGGGCCCAGGTCCACGGCCGCCGAGCGGGTGAGCCCGATGAGCGCGGCCTTGCTGGCGGCATAGTTGGCGATGCCGAACCCAGGGCGAAAGGCCTGATGGCTCGCGACGTTGACGATCTTACCGTAGCGCTGGGCCCGCATGGAGCCGGCCACGGCCTGGATGCAGTTGAAGGCCCCGGTGACGTTGGTGTCGAGCACTTCCTGCCACGCCTCGGGGCTCAAGCGCCACAGCGCGCCGTCGTGCGCCACGCCGGCGTTGTTGACCAGGTAGTGCACGCCTCCCAGGCGCTCCCGCACGGTGGTGACGAACTTCTCGACTTCGGCGTGGTTGCGCACGTCGCAGCGAGCGCAATACACCGGCACGCCGAGGGCGCGAATCGCCGTCTCGGTGAGCAGCGCCTGGGCGGCGACGTCGCGATCGGGGAGGTCGACGTAGTTGATGGCCACCGCGACGCCGCGCTGGGCGAACTCGAGCGCGGTGGCGCGGCCCAGGCCGGTCGCTCCGCCGGTGACCACCACGACGCGCCCGTGGATCGTCTCAGCGAGGCGCTGCTGCTCGGGCCGCGGCTCCGTCTGGGGCGCCACGACGCGAGTCGCCTCGCGCGCGGCCGTGAGCCAAGGGGACGTTGGGGTCAAGCTTTCGAACCTATGTTCGAAATTGAACATCGGCAAGGCGCGCCGTAACTTAGGCGTTATGGATCGTTGAGGGAGAGCGCCGATGCCAGAGCTCCAGCAGCGCCTGCAGGCGGCGCTAGCCGGTCGCTACCGAATCGCAGGCCAGGTGGGTCGCGGTGGTACGGCGTGGGTGTATCGCGCCGAGGACCTGCGGCACCACCGCAGTGTCGCGCTCAAAGTGCTTGACCCGGCGCTCGCCGCCTCGCTCGGCAGCGCCCGGTTCCTGCGCGAGATCGAAATCGCCGCCCGGTTGACACATCCGCACATCCTGCCGCTCCACGATTCCGGCGAAGCAGCGGGCCTGCTCTATTACGTGATGCCCCACGTCGAGGGCCAGACGTTGCGGAAGCGGCTCGAGGAGGGGCCGCAGTTCTCCCTAGAGGAGGCGCTCCGGGTCGCGCGCGAGGTCGCCGACGCACTCGACTACGCTCACGCACAGGGGGTCATCCACCGCGACATCAAGCCCGAGAACATCTTTGTCTCCCATGGGCATGCCCTTGTCGCCGACTTCGGGATCGCTCGCGCGGTCAGCGAGGCGGCAGGGGACGCGCTCACCGCCACCGGGCTGGCCGTCGGCACACCGGCCTACATGAGCCCCGAGCAGGCCGCCGCCGACGCTCGGCTGGACCCGCGGAGCGATCTCTACAGCCTGGCCTGCGTGGTCTATGAGATGCTGGCGGGACAGCCTCCGTTCGCCGGTCCATCGGCGCGGGTCGTGATGGCGCGCCATGTCGCCGAGGCGGTGCCGCCGGTGCGGGCAGTGCGAGAGGGCGTACCGGAGATCGTCGAACGCGCCCTGACGCGGGCCCTCGCCAAGTCCCCAGCTGACCGCTTCGGCACGGCCGGGGAGTTCGTCCGGGCCCTCGAGGCGCCGAGCCTGCCGGCGCCGGAACACTCCGTCGCCGTGCTACCGTTCGCCAACCTGAGCCACGATCCGGAGGACGAGTACTTCAGCGACGGGATGACCGAGGAGATTATCACCGCGGCGAGCGCGGTGAAGGCATTGCGCGTCGTCGCGCGCACGTCGGCCTTCGCTTTCAAGGGCAAGACCCTGGACGTGCGGACCGTTGGCCGGCAGTTGAACGTCGCCACAGTCCTGGAAGGGAGTGTCCGTCGGGCGGGGCGCCGGCTGCGCATCACGGCGCAGCTCATCGATGTGGCGAACGGGTATCACATCTGGTCCGAGCGGTACGACCGAGATCTCGAGGATGTTTTCGCGATCCAGGACGAGATTGCGAGCAGCGTCGCCCGCGCGCTCCAGGTCGTGCTCACGGAGCCCAAGCAGCTTGCCCGGGAACGGCCGCCTACCAAGAGCCTCGAGGCCTACGACTTCTTCCTGCGCGGGCGCCAGCTTTTCCACCAATTCCGACGCAAGGGGTTCGAGGCGGCGCGGCAGATGTTCCAGCGGGCCGTGGAGCTCGACCCGGCCTATGCTCGCGCCCACGCGGCGATCGCGGATTGCTGGTCGATGCTCCACCACCTTGACGCGACCGAGGAGAACGCTCGGGGGGCGGACGAGGCGAGCCGAAAGGCGTTGGAGCTCGACCCTGAGGCTGCCGAAGCGCGTGCGTCACGCGGCCTCGCGCTCGCCGTGAATGGCCGCTATGAGGAGGCCGAACGCGAGTTCCAGGCAGCCATCCAGCTGGACCCGAAGCTGTTCGAGGCGTATTACTTTCACGCCCGTGCGTCGTTCGCGAACGGGAATTTCGTCAGCGCCGCCGAGATGTTCGAGCACGCGATCGCGGTGCGTCCGGAGGACTACCAGGCGGCGGCGATGGTCGTGATGGTGTACGAGCGATTGGGACGACCAGCCGAGGCGGAGGCCGCGACCCGACGCGCGGCCGAGAAGGTCGAGCGGCACCTCGAGCTGAACCCGTACGACGTCCGCGCCCTCTACCTCGGTGCCGGCATGTGGGCGCGCCTGCATGACCGCGCGCGTGCCGAGGAATGGGCCAAACGGGCGCTGGCCATGGAGCCGGACGACCCGGCCGTGGCCTACAACGTCGCCTGCGTCTTCGCCGATCTGGGTGAGGTCGAGGCGGCGCTGGACTGCCTCGAGCGCGGCGCCAAGCTGGGGTTGCCGGGCGGCGAATGGCTCGAGCGCGACCCCGATCTCGACCCGCTGCGGGGACATCCGCGCTTCCAGGCTATCATCGCTGCCCCGACCCGCGGCACGCACTTTTAGCCACAACGATGCCGGCGTAACTTAGGCCCCATGAATCGGCTCGCGTCGCTGGTCGTGTGGGGCGCCGTCGCCGCGCTCGGGGCCGCCGCGTTCGGCGTCCTGGCGCTGTCGCGCGGGGAGAGCGTGAACGCCGCCTGGCTCCTGACCGCGGCGGTGTGCACCTACGCGATCGGGTACCGCTTCTACTCCAGGTTTCTGGCGTCTCGCGTATTCGGGCTGGACGACCGGCGTGCGACGCCCGCCGAACGGCACAACAACGGGCGTGACTTCGTCCCCACCAACAAGTGGGTGCTGTACGGGCACCATTTCGCCGCCATCGCCGGGGCGGGGCCGCTGGTGGGCCCGGTGCTCGCGGCGCAGTTCGGCTTCCTGCCCGGCACGCTGTGGCTCGTGATCGGCGTCGTGCTCGGCGGCGCGGTGCAGGACTTCACGATCCTGTTCTGCTCGCTGCGGCGCGACGGCAAGTCGCTCGGCCAGATGGCCAAGGAGGAAGTGAATCCCGCCGCGGGCGCCACCGCGATGCTTGCGGTGCTCTTCATCATGAAAGGTGGCGTCCGGGAAAGGTGGGGGAGGCATCGGCCGCGGGGGCCGTCCTCCTGCTCGGGGCGTTGGTGGCCGGGGGCTGGGTCGCGGGTCAGCCGCATCTCGCCCCGCTGTTCACCCACAGCGCTACGACCCTCACGTGGATCATGGTGACCTACGGGTTCATCGCCTCGGTGCTTCCGGTGTGGATGCTGCTGTGCCCGCGCGACTATCTCTCGACCTTCCTGAAGATCACCACCATCCTGGTGCTCGCGGTCGCGATCCTGGTGATTTTGCCTCCGCTCCGGATGCCGGCGCTCACGCCGTTCGCCACGCTGGGCGAGGGTCCGGTGTTCGCGGGCAAGCTGTTCCCGTTCGCGTTCATCACCATCGCCTGCGGGGCGATCTCGGGCTTCCACTCGCTCGTCGCATCCGGCACGACGCCGAAAATGATCGCGCGCGAGTCCGACGCCCGCCTGATCGGGTACGGCGGCATGCTGATGGAGTCGTTCGTGGGGGTGATGGCGATGATCGCGGCGTGCACGCTCGACCCCGGCGTCTACTTCGCGATGAACACCACGCCGGCGGCGCTGGCGCAGGCTTCGCAGGTGCTGGGCCAGGCAGGCTTCGTGGTCACCCCGGAGACGATGCAGGCGCTCGCGGCCCGCATGGGGGAGGCCACGCTCATCGCCCGCTCGGGGGGCGCGCCCTCGCTCGCGGTCGGCATGGCCCAGATCTTCGCGAGCGCCACCGGTGTGCTCGGCGGTAGGACGCTCGACGCCCTGTGGTACCACTTCGCCATCATGTTCGAAGCGCTGTTCATCCTCACGACCATCGACACCGGGACGCGTGTGGGGCGGTTCATGCTGCAGGAGATCGTGGGGCACGTGTGGCCCCGGTTCGGCGAGACGTCCTGGTATCCGAGCGTGATCGCGTCCAGCGCGTGTGTGGTCCTCGGGTGGGGCTACTTCCTGTATCAGGGCGTGGTCGACCCACTGGGCGGCATCAATTCGCTGTGGCCGCTGTTCGGGATCGCGAACCAGCTGCTCGCCGCAGTGGCGCTGTGTGTGGGCACCACGATTCTCATCAAGATGGGCCGGCAGCGGTTCGCGTGGGTCACGCTCGCGCCGCTCGCCTGGCTCGTGACGGT
>QHTP01000207.1 GCA_003220855.1 Gemmatimonadota bacterium | reverse complement strand
GCCGCTGCCGGTCGCCACGACCGGGGCCGAGTCCGGGCCCGGCAGGCTTGCCGTCCAGCGGCCGATCCCGATGCCGAGCGCCAGCACCGCCGCGACACCGAGGCCCCAGCGGAGCCACGGATTCGCGACGAGCAACCGACGCCGTCGGCGCGCGTCGCGCGTCGCGGCGATGCCAAGCCACATCTCCTCGCGCGGCGTCGCCGGGGGGCGATGGTACTGCTGCGCCGCTTCTCGGAGCAACCGCTCGAACCGCTCGTCCGTCATGAGGCCCACTCCCCCGCGAAGTCCGCGAGCGCTTCCCGCAGCCGGGCGCGCGCTCGCGACAGTTGCGCCTTGGATGTTCCGGTCTCGACGCCCAGCGACGCGCCGATCTCTTCGTGCGTGTAACCCTCGACGTCGTGCATCACGAACACCGTCCGATAGCCGTGCGGCAGGTCGTCGATCGCCTGCGCCAGGCGCCGCTTCAAGTCCGGCTCGGCGGCCCGCCCGCCGCCCGCGACTCCGGCGGCATCGTCCAGGTCCGCCTCGCGGCGGCGAAACCGCTTCACCTTGCGCAGTCCGTTCAGCACCACCGAGGTGGCGATGGCGTGCAGCCAGGTGGAGAGCTTCGCCTCGCCGCGAAACGAGGCCAGCCGCTCGAACGCCCGGACGAACGTGTCCTGGGTGAACTCCCGCGCCAGCTGGTCGTCCCCGGCGAGCCGGTAGGCGAGACGGTAGACGCGGTCCACATGGGCGTCGTACAGCGCACGCTCCGCCGCGCCGTCCCCGGCGCGGACCCTGGCAATCAGCTCGCGTTCTTCCACCGGGCTCCGGGGCGGCGGTTAAACCTCTGACACAACCGAACCTGAGAGAGTTGCGTGGCGGGGGAGGGGGAAGGGTGGTCAGCCCTGATGCAGCAGCGCCCGCAGCCCCACGCCGGCGAGCACGGCGAGCAGGAACGACGCGAGCGTGCCGATCAGGAAATACTCCGCGAACTCGCGCTCCTCGAGGGCCTTGAAGCGCGCCAGCGACTTGGCCGCGATGATCCACCCCACGGCGCCGTACTCGCCCAAGAGCACGAGGGTAAGGGCGAGGGCGCGCTCCAGGGCGCCGATGGCCCGGCCGCGGGCGACGTCGATCGCACCGGCCGTGCGGTCCTCGTCGCGGCGCATCTGCAGCGACGACAGCTCGAGCACGCTGCGGATCAGCACGCTGCCCCGGCCCGAGACGTAGAGGTAGCCGGTCGCGAGCAGGGCGACCCGCCCCCACCACAGCCCCGCGTGGTTCGGGGTCGCGAGCGGGGCCAGGAGCGTGCCCACGACGATGGCCGCCACAACGAACAGCGCCTCGACCAGGAGGAGCGTGCGGCCGCGGCGGTGGCCGTCCACCTGGGCGGGCCACAGGGTGGCGGCGAGCGTGTACGCGAGCAGCGGCACGACGAACAGGGGGTTCACGCGGTCTCCAGCAGGGTCCGGAACATCTTATCGCCGGCCGCTACCAGGGGCCAGGCCATGCGGCGGGCGAGATGTGAAACGGCGCTGCGGTCGACGTCCAGGGCGGCCGCCGCCGCCGCCGGGTCGCCCAGGCGCAACAGCGTCGCGGTGCGCCGCTGCCGCGGTGTCCAGCTCCAGTAGAGTCCACCGTAATAGCTCGCGAGCGGGTCCAACGCCCGAGGGAAGCCGCCGAACGTGAAGACCAGGCGCAGCCGCTTGGCACGGTCCAGGGCGGCGCGGGCCTGGTGAAAGCAGGGACCGTCGATCTCGGGCGCGGTGGGTGCGAGGGGCGTGCTGATGGTTCCGAGGCCGCAGGCGACGACCCAGTCGACGGCGGGGAGGCGGAAGCGGATCTGGTGCGCGATCTCCCACAGCGGCTCGGGGCCGGGGAGCAGGCATTGCAGCTCGTCGCCCAGGGTGACGGCGAAGCGGGCGGCGAGGACGCGGGCGTAGCGCCGGTTGAGCTGCTGCGCGGCGGCGCGGGCATCCGCCTGCAGCCGGGCGCGGCGGGCGGGCGGCAGCAGGCGGGACGCAGTGGCGTCGGCGATGAGGGCGACGTAGCGCTTTGACATTTTATGTCACATTTGCCGTATATGACGAATTACGTCATAAACTACGAAAGTGACGTTAAATGTCAATCGGCGCGGCGCGCCTTACCGGGTCCCGAACAGCCGGTCCCCCGCATCCCCCAGCCCCGGCAGGATGTAGCCGTGCTCGTTCAGCTCGCGGTCGAGCGCGGCGGCGAAGATCGGCACGTCGGCGTGGTGCTCGAGCATGTGGCGCACGCCCTCGGGCGCCGCGACGAGACAGAGGAACCGGATGCGCTGGGCGCCGGCGTGCTTGAGCGCGCTCACGGCGTCCACGGCCGAGCCCCCCGTGGCGAGCATCGGATCGAGCACGAAGAAATCGCGCGCGTCGCGCCCCTCGGGGATCTTGAAGTAGTAGTCCACCGGCTGGAGCGTGTCGTGCTCGCGGTAAATGCCGATGTGCCCGACGCGCGCCGACGGGATCAACTGGGCGATGCCCTCCACCATGCCCAGCCCCGCGCGCAGGATCGGCACGAGCGCGAGCTTCTTCCCCGCCACGCGCACGCCCCGCGTGTGCTCGAGCGGCGTGTCCACGTCCGTCGGCTCGAGCGGCAGGTCCTTCGTGACCTCGTACGCCATCAGCATCGCGATCTCGTTCACGAGCTGCTTGAAGTCGCGCGTCGTCGTGTTCTTGTCCCGCAGGATGGCGAGCTTGTGCTGGATGAGCGGGTGCGTGAGCACCGTGAGATTGGGAAACTGAGGATGGGGCATCGGCGGGAAGCTACCTACTTCGTCGCCGTCTCGAAGCCGCGGCGCGTCATTTCGCCCCACACGTGCTTGCGCCCGCCCAGCGTGAAGAACGCCCGCAGGCGCCACCACACGCCGCACTGGTGGTAGCCGAAGTTCTCGAGCGTGGCGAACAGCACCAGTCGCACCAGATCGCCGAAGCGACGGTAGCGATGGAAGCTCACCTCTTCGAGCACCACCGCCCAGAGCGACAGCAGCATGCCGTAGCCCCATGCCACCAGGATGAACAGCAGCGCGAACGAGACGTTCACGACGCCGAGGGCCAGCCCGGCGATGGTGATGCCGTAGCCGAACACCTCCACCAGGGGAGCGAGCATCTCGCCGAACGTATAGAACGGCACCGCGATCAACCCGACCCGTCCGTAGCGGGGATTGAACAGCATCCCCCGGTACTGCCACATGGCGGCCACCAGGCCGCGCTGCCACCGCCCGCGCTGCCGGGCGAGCACCTGCAGACTCTCGGGCACCTCGGTCCAGGCCACGGGGTCGGGAATGAACGGGATCTCGTAGCGGACCTTGTGGCTCCGCAGGTAGCGGTGCAGCCGCACCACGAGGTCCAGGTCCTCGACGATGCTCGTGGCGTCGTAGCCTCCCACCGCGAGGAGATGGTCTTTGCGGAACAGGCCGAACGCGCCGGAGATGATCAGGTTGCCGCCCAGCCGATTCCAGCCGAGCCGGCCGAACAGGAATGCGCGCAGGTACTCGACCACCTGGACCCCCGGGAGCATGCCGCGCGGGACCCGCGCGTCCGTCACCTGGCCGTGCTTGACGACGCACCCGTTCGCCACCCGGACCGTGCCGCCCACGGCGGCGATCCGGCGGCCGAGCAGGAAGGGACGCGTGAGCCTGAGCAGCGCATCGGGCTCGATCAGGGTATCGGCGTCGACGGCGATGACCAGCGGGAAGCGGCTGGCGTTGATGGCGGCATTGAGCGAGTCCGCCTTGCCCCCGTTCTCCTTGTCGATCACCACGAGCTTGGTGCGCGCGCGGGAGCGGTACAGCGCGCGCAGCGGCTTCGTGGGGATCGTCTCGGGGTAGGTGCGTGGGATCTCGTACAGGTCGAAG
>QHTP01000206.1 GCA_003220855.1 Gemmatimonadota bacterium | reverse complement strand
TCCAGCGTTGCGCTCGCCGAACGGCGTGCCGAGGAACACGGCGTCGGGTGCGAACACGGCGGCGATCGCGTCCACGTCGCCCCGCTCCCACCCCGCGCCAAACTGCTCCAGCAGCTCGCGATCCGCCGCGCTCATGGCGCCCAATATACGCCAATCCGGAACTACGGGTCGGCACGTATGGTACACGGAGTCTCCCACGTCACACCACTCCGACAAGAGGAGGAAGCACCGATGATGAAGCGCATCCTCGCCACGACCGCCGTACTGGGCCTGTGCGCGCTGCCACTCGCGGCGCAGGGCCACGCGGCGACGGCGGGCAACGAAATGACGATCACCGGCTCGGTGGTCGACCTGAACTGTCACACCACCAACGGCGCGGCGGGCGCCGCCCACAAGGCCTGCGCGCAGGCGTGTGCCAAAGCCGGCGTGCCGCTCGGAATCCTCTCGAGCGACGGCACCATCTACCTGCCGGTGAGCTCCAAGCCCGGTGATCCGCAGAACTCGAAGCTCGAGCCGTATGTGGAAGGCAAAGTGAAAGTGACTGGCATGCACCGCATGGTGAGCGGGCTGCACACCATCGAGATCAAGACGGTCTCACCCGCCACCTGATGGGCCGCGCCCTGGGCGCCGTGCTCGCCGCAGCCACGCTCGGCTGTCGCGCGCCGGCGCCCGGCGGCTTCACCCTCCTCTTTCTCGGCCGCTCACCGGCTGCTTCGCTGGGCGGCAGGTCCCTCTCTTGGGCGCCCGACCCCGACCAGAGCCGTATCATCGGCTTCGATGGGCGACTCCGCATCGTGCGCCAGCTCTCGAGCCCCCGTCTCGCGACGCCGATGGCCGTGGCACCGCTCGGGCCGGCCGAGCTGCTCGTCACCGAGCGCACCGGCGAGGGCGTGGTGCTCGACACCGCGGGCCGGGCGGTGCGGGAGTGGGACAGCCCCGACGTCGCTTCGTTATACGCCGCGGCCGGGGCACACGTGGTGGCCGTGCGCTCGCCGTACTACGTCCCCGAGCTCGCTAGCCCCGAGCCCGATACCGCTCCGCTCATCCGCGTGCTCGACACCCAGGGTCGCCCCATCGCCGGGTTCGCCACCATCCGGCGGCCGGCGCTGCCGCAGCTCAGTTATCTCGTGAATGCCGGGGCGGTCGCCGCGGCGCCGGACGGGTCGGTGTACTACGCCCCGCTCGTGCGCGACGAGATTCGCAAGTACGGTCCGGGAGGCGACCTGCGGTGGACGGCGAAGCGGGGCTTGCCGGGGACCGAGTCCGATCCGGTGTTCCTACCGCCCCCGAGGGGGAGCACCGCGCTGCGGGTGCGGAGCCGTATCGTGAACGTGGCGCTCGTGCTCGGGCCCGACGGCCGGCTGTACGCCCTGGGATCGGACGACTCGAGCGCGACCAAGTTGCGGGTGGACGTGGTGGACACGGCCACCGGGGCCATCGTCACGACCCGGCACCTCGGCGTGAGGCAACGCGCCGTCGCGCTCGATCGCAACGGCACGCTCGCCCTGCTCGACGCGGATTCGCTGCTGGCCGCCGCGCCTCCCGCGGCCGGCGGGCGCGAGCCGTTCGCGCCGGCCTTCGCGCTCCCCGAGCTGCGCGATCACCAGGGCGACACGGTCACGCTGGCGGCGTTCCGGGGGAAAGTGACGCTCGTGAACTTCTGGGCCTCGTGGTGCGATCCCTGCCGCGAGGAGTTTCCCCTCATGGCGGGGCTGTATCGCGAGTTCGACCGCAAGGATTTCGCGATCGCCGCGATCTCGGACGACGT
The DNA here is from genome assembly GCA_003220855.1 of Gemmatimonadota bacterium. GTDB lineage: Bacteria > Gemmatimonadota > Gemmatimonadetes > Gemmatimonadales > GWC2-71-9 > AG41. Next base: position 2,223 of record QHTP01000206.1, on the reverse strand, counting down.
GGATGCGGGCAAGATGCTCGCCTTCGTACGCCAGTTCCGGCCGCCGTTTCCGATCCTGGCGGGAGGGGGCCGGATGAAGCAGATGTATCACTACCGGGGGCTGCCCTATTCGGTGCTGCTCGATCGGCAGGGCAGGGTGGTCGAGCGCATCTTCGGCTTCGGCGGGGAGGAGGAGTTTCGGAATCTGCACTCCACTATTGCAAAGGAGGTTGGCGTTCCCTAGCCTTCAGATCGTGACCGATCGTACCCTTGCCCCGCCCCCCGTCCCGCTTCCCATCATTATCGACACCGATCCCGGCATCGACGACATGCTGGCCCTGCTGTTGGCGCTCTGCTCGCCGGAGCTCGACGTGCGCGGGATCTCGGTGTCGTACGGCAACACCGTGGTCGAGAACGCCTACCGCAACGCCGTCCAGATCGTGCGACGGGCGGGTAAGCGGACCACGTTGGGGGTGGGGGCGCGGCGGCCGCTCGCCCGGCCGCTTACCGTGGCGAGCGAGACCCACGGCGAGTCGGGGCTCGGGTACGCCGCGGTCCCGCCGGCCGGGGTGATCCTCGATTTCGTCAAGTCGCTCGACCGGTTGCTCGCGGACCAGCCCGCGCCGGTCACCCTGGTGACGCTCGGCCCGGTGACGAGCCTCGCGCTGGCGCTGCGGCGCGATGCGGCGCTGGTGCGCGACAAGGTCAAGCGCCACATCGCGATGATCGGGAACGTGGCCGCGCAGGGCAACACGACGCGCTACGCCGAGTTCAACGCGTGGTGCGATCCCGAGGCGCTCGACCTCGTGCTGCGCGCCGAGCTCCCGACGGAGATGGTGGGACTCGACGTGACGCGCCAGCTGGTGCTCGCGCCCACCGAGGCCACGCGGCTCGCCCATTCCGGCGCGGCGCAGGCGGTGTGGATCCAGGACGCGCTCCGCTTCTACATGGAGTTCCACAAGCGTCAGGAGGGATTGGATGGCTGCATCGTGAACGACGTGCTCCCGATCGCGGAACTGGTGCATCCCGGCGTGCTCGCGTTCGAGGAGCAGCGGCTCACGGTCGATCTGGACGACGCGGAGCACCGCGGGCACACGCGCGTCGATCCGGAGGGCGCGCGCGTGAAGGTCGCGACGCGGGTGGAGCTCGGGCCGGTGCGGCAGCTGCTCTCGGAACGCGTGTTCCGCTGGGCCGCGCGTGCCGCCACGGCACCGATCGCATCCGAAGAGGTCCAGGTCTGATGGAGGGGGCACTGCCGCCTAAGATCACCGTCGTCGGCGCGGGGGACATCGGCTGCGGGTGGGCCGTCCTGTGCGTCGCGGCCGGGTGGCCGGTGACGCTATTCGACGCCAGCGCGCAGGGGCTGGAGCGGGGGGCGGCCGACGTGCCGCAACGGGCGCGGGCGCTGGTGACGCAGGAGCGCGCCAACCAGGGAATCGTGGAGCGGGGGCTGCTCGAGTTCGTGCAGGCGCGCAGCCTGCTCCAGGCCGTGAAAGACGCGGACTGGGTGATCGAGGCGATCCCCGAAGACCTGATGGCAAAACAGCGGCTGTTCGACTCGATCGAGCAGGTGGCCGGGCACGAGGCGCTGCTCACCAGCTCCTCGACCGGCCTCCCGCCGGGCGACATCTTCGCGCGCTGCCGCCGGCAGGATCGCTGCCTCGTGGCCCATCCCCTCAACCCGCCGGAGCTGATCCCCCTGGTCGAGCTGGTGCCTGGGCCACGGACGACCCAGGCAACCGTGGCCCGCGCCCAGGCCTATCTGCGCTCGCTCGGCCGCATGCCGATTCTTCTCAAGAAAGCCGTCCCGGGCTACGTGGTCGGGCGGATTGCCGCTGCGGTGTGGCGACAGTGTATCGATCTCGTTCTTGAGGGCGTGATCGATGTGGACGAGCTCGACCGCGCGGTCTCGCTCGGCCCGGCCTTAGGCTGGGCGGCCGCCGGCCCTCATCTCACCTATCATCTGGCCGCGGGCGACGGCGGTGTCACGCTGTTCATGCAGCAGCTGTTGGCGAGCTTCGAGAGCTGGTGGGCTGAGCTCGCCACGTGGAAGCAGCTCGAGCCGGAGCAGCAGCGCGCGCTGATTCACCACGTGGAGCGGGCGTATAAGAACAAGCTCGGCACGCTGCGCGAAGCGAGAGACCGGCGCTTGGGAGCGATCCTGCGGGCTTTGGAGCAGGCAAGAACTACGTAAGGCGTCACGCCAACCGCATAAAGGCGTCACGCTAAGAGCGTCATGGAAAG
>QHTP01000205.1 GCA_003220855.1 Gemmatimonadota bacterium | reverse complement strand
GACCACTCCAACGGTCAATGCGCCGTCATCGGCGGCTTCGTGTACCGCGGCACGCGCTCTCCCGCCCTCGCGGGCCAATACTTCTACGCGGACCTCTGCGCGGCATGGGTGCGAAGCTTCACGTATGCGGGCGGTGCGGTGACCGGCCGGACGAGCTGGACCCTCAAGGTCAACCTCGGGAGCGTGCTGTCGTTCGGGGAGGACGCCCGCGGCGAGGTGTACGTCCTGTCGAGCAACGGGACGGTCTACGGGATCTCGGCGCCATAAACCTTCTCCGCCCGAGCGGCATCCTACAGGCAACCTATACAGACGAGGTTGCCATGCACAGTCGGATTCGCAGTCTCGCGCTCGCAGGCGTAGTGAGCGCTTTCGTCGTCGCCCCGGCCCTCGCCAAGGGCCCGCCCTGGATCTCGATCGAGCTACCGGTCAACCCGTACGACCAGTCCCAACGCGGCGCGTTCCTGCTGGTGCACTCGTTCCACCACGGTACGGCGATGGGTTATATCGTCACCGGGACGGCGGAGGGAATCGTGAAGGGGGAGCGCCGCACGGTCAAGCTCGAGTTCGCGGGGACGGGGCGGGAAGGCGTGTACGCGCTGCGGCAGACCTGGCCGACGGAGGGCACGTGGACGCTCGTGATCAAGGCGAACCAGGGCCCCGATGATGCGGCCACGGCCGTGGTGGATCTCGGGCCGGACGGAGCGGTAGCGGCGGTGCGAGTGCCCACGATGCAGCGCGGGCAGTGGACCGTCCCGGCGCCCGTGTCGCTCGGCGACGTCGATGCGGCGTTGCGGGCGCGCGCCGGCGCGTTGGCACGGCAGTCGTAACCTCGCCGCGGAGGCCCTGACCGGCTTCGCCGGTCGGGGCTTTCGCGCCCTGCGTCCCTGACGCGTCTCTAACACATCCCGCCGTTGACACGCCCGCGCCGGCTGACGTGGCTTCAAGATCTGCAGGATGAGTTCCTGTCGTATACGTATCAACAGGAGGCCGTCATGCGAGCACCACTGTTGGGAGGTCTGAACATCGTCGCTCTGCTGGCACTCGGCAGCTGTACGGACAACGTGGGGATCACGGTGAGCGAGCGGTTCGCGGCGACCTTGTCCGGCGCGAACGTGCGTCAAACGCCGATCACGACCACGGCAACCGGAAGCGCGCAGTTCACGTACGTGGGCGACATCAAGACGCTCTTTTTCGAGGTGGACGTCGTAGGGATCGACAGCGTGATTCTGGCGCACATCCACGGGCCTGCCGATACGGCGAACAACGCGGGGGTGATTCTAAATCTGTACACGACGGGCAAGTCCAAGGGTCTTGGGTTCACGGGCGTCCTCGCTTCGGGAGTGGGTGGAGAGCTTGGGCCGCCGGCGGGGATGACGCTCGATTCGCTGCTGGTGTTGATGCGTAACGGCAACGCGTACGTGAACGTCCACACCGTCTTGCATCCCGCCGGCGAGATTCGCGGACAGGTGGTGAAGCAATGAGCCGGGCGAGTCGTTTGACGGCGCTCGCCGCCGCGTGGCTCGCTACAGGATGCGGGGGCGGTGGCAGCGGAAGCGGCACGGGGCCCTGCACGCCCGGCGCCGCGACACAGCTCGTGAAGACCGGCGGCGACGCGCAGGTCTGGTACTTCAACAATCCGCTTCCCGCCGCGCTGAGCGTCAAGGCGCTGGACGCGAACAACTGTGTGGTTCCCGGCGTCGTCGTCAACTGGACGGTCGCGTCGGGCGGCGGCGGCGTGAGCCCGGCGCAAAGTACCACCAACGCCTCGGGTGTGGCGAGCGCGGCGGACAGCATCGGATCGTCGACGCCGCAGTCGGTACACGCGACGCCCGCCATCACGAGCCTGCCGACGCTGACGTTTTCCGCTACCGCGTCCGCGGCCCCGACCTCGGAAGCTGTCAGCGTCAAGGACAATTTCTTCCAGCCCAACGACACCACCGTCCAGGCGGGAGGCTCGGTCACGTGGAACTGGGCCGGCAATACTAGTCATACGCTGACGTTCACCAGCGGACCCGCACCGCTGCCGGCCGAGACGACGGCTCAGATGACCGGGACAAGGACCATCACCTTCAATACGCCGGGTACCTACGGCTATCGCTGTACGATCCACTCGGGCATGAGTGGCACGTTGAACGTGGTGCACTGAGACAAACGGGAGCGGGGAGCGGTACCCTCCGGGGCGACGGCGGGCACCGCTCCCCTTGTCACACAGGGCAGCCCACTAGATTCCGGTGAACTCTCGAGGAGATGACGGGATGACACGCCGGCAGTGGGCGCGGTGGGGCGTGCTGGTGGGTATCCTCTGGGCATCGGGTTGCAACGGCGGCGGAACCCAGCCACCCGGACCGCCGACGGATTTGGTGCCGACCGGGGGAGACCGGCAGAACTGGTTTTTCAACAACCCCCTTCCGACGGTCTTGAGCGTGACGGCGGTCGATATCGACGGGCGGGCGGTCCCCGGCGTGATCGTGACGTGGGCTGTGACCTCTAGCAGCGGCAGCGGTGCGGTGAGTCCGACGCAGAGCACGACGAACGCGATCGGCGTCGCGACCACGACCGATTCGGTGGGCTCCTCCACGACCCAGACGGTCAGCGCCACCTTCAGCGGGTTGGTGAGCCCGGCCAGCTTCAGCGAGTTTGCCACCACGCCGCCGACCTCGGCCGCGGTGAGCCTCGAGAACTTCGCGTTCAACCCGAAGAATTCGCTGGTGCAAACGGGCGGGACCGTCACGTGGACGTGGAACGACGGCACGGCCGTCCACACCCTGAACTTCAACGCGACCGACCCGACGCCTCGGCCGGCCGACACCCCCCCGCAGGCGACTGGGAGCGTGACATTCACCTTCACGACGGTCGGGACCTACAGTTTCTTCTGCGCCATCCATCAGGCCCAAGGCATGACGGGGCAGCCCACGGTGGTGCACTGACGGTCAGGTCGCGGCGATCCTCCCGATCGGCAGCCTTCTGATCCGTTTCCCGGTCGCCGCGAAGATCGCGTTGCACACCGCGGGCGCGATCGGGGGCACGCCGGGCTCGCCGGTGCCCCCAATCGGGTCGCTGCTCGGCACGATATGCACTTCCACTGGCGGCGACTCGGGCAGGTGCACCACCCGATAGGTGTCGAAATTCCCCTGCACGACGCGGCCGGCATCGAGGGTGATTTCGCCGTATAGCGCCGCGCTCAGCCCGTACACAACCCCGCCCTGGATCTGGGCCTCGATCTGACCGACGTTGACCGGCTGGCCGCAATCCACCGCGCACACCACGCGGTGCACCGTGACGGCTCCGTCGTCGCTCACGGAGACCTCTGCGACCTCGGCGCACGTCGTCGGTCCCCACTCGGCGAGCGCGATGCCCCGGCCGCGCCCCGCCGGGAGTGGTGTGCCCCAGCCGGCCTTCTCGGCGACGAGCTCGAGCGTGCGGCGGTGGCGCGGCTTGTCGTGCAGCAACTCACGCCGCAGCTCGAACGGGTCCCGTCCGGCGGCGGTCGCCACCTCGTCCAGGAAGGCTTCGGTCACGAAGCCGTTATGCGACACGCCCACCGAGCGCCAGGGGCCGCGTGGCACGGGCGCCAGCTCCAGGGTCGCCTGATCCACGAGCACGTTGGGAATGGCGTAAGGCAGGTCCACCGCTCCGTCGACCAGACTGTCGTCGATCCCCTTCTCGAGCGGTCCGAACTTGAGCCGCAACGGCGTGCCGGCGATGCGATGGGTCCATGCCACCAGCCGCCCGCCGGCGTCCAGTCCGGCGGCGAACCGGTTGAAGCTCGTGGGACGGTAGAAGCCGTTCCGCATGTCGTCTTCGCGCGACCAGATCACCTTCACCGGCGCGCCCACCGCCTTCGAGACGCGCGCCGCTTCCGAGACGAAATCCGGCTCGAGCCGGCGCCCAAACCCGCCCCCCGAGAGCATGGTGTGAATGCGCACCTGCTCGACCGGGAGTCCCGTCACCTGGGCCGCCACCTTCTGGGCGTGCTCCTGGTTCTGCGTTGGCGCCCAGATGTCGGCGCCCCCCCCGTCGGCGCGCACGTGGGCCGTGCAGTTCATCGGCTCCATGGTCGCGTGATGCACGAAGGGCACCTCGTACACGGCCTCGATGCGCTTGGCGGCGCCGGCGAGAGCCGAGCCCGCGTCGCC
>QHTP01000003.1 GCA_003220855.1 Gemmatimonadota bacterium | reverse complement strand
GTAGGGGAATTCCGTTACGACGATTTGCTGCCGCCCCGTGGATTTCACTTCCTCGGCATTGGCGCGGGCCCGGATCACGATCCGACCCCGGCCCTTCTCGTAGCACTCCTTGATGCCTTCGCGCCCGTAGATGATGGCGCCGGTGGGGAAGTCCGGGCCTTTGATGAACTTCCGCAGGTCCTTGATCGACGCGTCCGGGTGGTCCACCAGGTGAATGATCGCCTCGACCGTCTCGCCGAGATTGTGCGGAGGAATGTTCGTCGCCATCCCGACCGCAATACCCGCTGAGCCGTTGACGATCAGGTTCGGCAACCGCGCCGGAAGCACCGTCGGCTCCCGCAGCCGGTCGTCGAAGTTGGGGACGAAGTCGACGGTGTCCTTGTCGATGTCCTCGAGCGTCGTCATCGCGACGCGCGTGAGACGGGCTTCGGTGTAGCGGTACGCGGCCGGCGAGTCCCCGTCCACCGAGCCGAAGTTCCCCTGGCCGTCCACCAGCGGGTAGCGCAGCGAGAACTCCTGCACCATGCGCACCAGCGAATCGTAGACCGCCACGTCGCCGTGGGGGTGGTATTTGCCGAGCACGTCGCCCACGACCGTCGCGCACTTCTTGTACGGGCGGCCGGGTACGAGCCCTAGCTCGTTCATGGCGTACAGGATGCGGCGATGCACCGGCTTCAACCCGTCGCGCACGTCGGGCAGGGCGCGCGCCACGATCACACTCATCGAGTAATCGAGGAACGACTCCTTCATCTCATCCTCGATGAGGCGCGGCAGGATACGTTCGCGAGCGTTGGGTGCGGTCATGAATGCAGGTGTGAGCTCGGGGAAAGTTGCCTAAGTTGCTAAAAAATAATCACTTAGACCAGGAAAGGCAACGCGATTGCGGCCCCTAACACCGGCTTGGGGCGTCACTTACACGCGCGGTTGACGATCGGTTGATCGACCCTGGCTAGCATTGGTCCGGCGCTTGAAGCCCGGGCTCGGCAGACGCTGTTGGAAAGCAGCATGAGCGAAGCGGAGCGCCTCGCCGGGCCAGGGCTTCACGGATTGATTTCGACCACGATCTTCCCCATCTGCTCCCCTCGTTCCAGCCGCTCGAACGCTGCACGCGCCTCGGTGAACGGGAACACGCGGTCTACGATGGGACGCAGCTCGCCCGCACCCAGCCGACGCACGATCTCGCGGTACTCCGCGTCGTTCCCCATGGTCGAGCCCATGAGGCTCCATTGATGCCAAAACAGCCGGCGCAGATCGAGCGAGACGTGGGGGCCGGACGTGGAACCGCACGTCACAAGCCGTCCTCCCCTGCCAAGCGAGCGCAGCGACTCGTCCCAGGTTGCCTCGCCCACGTTTTCGATCACCACGTCGGCGCCGCGCTTGTCGGTCAGGGCGCGAACCTCCTGGGAAATTTTCTGAGTGTTGTAGTTGAGCGTCGCATCGGCACCGAGCGTCCGAGCCTCGTGCAACTTGGCGTCGCTGGAACTTGTAACGATCACTCTCGCCCCCTTGAGCTTGGCGATCCGCAACGCCGCGAGCGCCACCCCGCCGCCGATGCCCCAGATCAATACCGTCTCGCCGGCGACGACCTGCGCTCGCGTCACGATCATGCGCCAGGCCGTCAGCGTCACCAGCGAAAATGCCGCCGCCTCGGCCCAGGTGAGCGGTGTCGGAAGTGTCGGGATGGTGGCGACGTTCTGCTCGGGGACCACCACATATTGCGCCATCGTGCCGGGGAAGTGCTCGCCCAGAATGCCGTAGCTGCGACACAACGACTGCTCGCCGGCGCGGCAGTACTCGCACGTATAGTCGGGGATCCCCGGATTGATCATGACCCGGTCGCCCGGTCGCACCGACCGGACCTCGGAGCCGACGGCGTCCACGACGCCCGCGCCATCGGCACCCAGGACGTGGGGGAAGCGGTACTGGTGCGGGAGCCCGCGCACCACGAAGAGGTCGAGGTGGTTGAGCGCCGCGGCCCGCGGCGCCACGCGGACCTGACGCGGGCCCAGGGGGGGGGAGCCCGGACCCGGTGGCTCGGGGACGTCGCTCTCTTGCAGCTGGTCGAGGCCGCCCGTGGCGCGGATCACCCAGGCGCGCATGGCGTGGGCGCCCCCCGCTACGGCATGAACGCGGGAGACACCATCTGCTCGGCGCCGCTGGTCGGGATCGCCACCGGAGCGCCGCCGGCACCGATCGGCTGGATGTACACCCGGAGCACGTTCTTCTGCACCGCCACCACCAGGCCCAGCAGGTCGCCCACGCCCGAGACGGCGAAATCCGTGACCATCAGATCCGTCGCCGCGAGCGGACCGATCTTGCCGGTCGTCAAATCCGCCTTCACCACCTGGGTCGAGGTGCGCCCCCCTTCTTTCTGCTCCACCAGATAGGCAAGCGTGCCGTCGCGCAAGAAATGGGGGGCGCTCTCTTTGGTCTGCTGGCCCCGCGTGAAGGGATGCTGATTGGTGCCGTCTTTCGCCATCAGCCAGATGTGGTTGTTGCCATCGCGGTTCGACACGAACGCGATCACCTCGCCGTCGGGCGACATGCTCGGTTGCGAGTTGTCGGCCGGCTCCTGCGTGACGGGCACCGCGACGGAGCTGGTGATCGGCTGGACGTAGATCTGGCGGTGGGCGGTACGCTGCGAGTGAAACAAGACCGCCTGGCCGTCGGCGCTGAACGACGGGTCGCCGTCCAGGCCCGGCGAATTGGTGAGCCGCTGGGCATTGGTCCCGTCGGCGTCCATCACGTACACCTCGGGCTGCCCGTCGCGGGTCGAGGTGAATGCGAGGCGGGAGCCGTCCGGTGAGAACGCGGGCTCGGTCGCGGTCGCCGTGTCGTCCATGACCTTGCGCAGCTGCGCCAGGTTGGCGCGCTCGGCCGCGTACAGCTGGAGCCGTCCCGAGCGCGAGCTCGCCACCACGATTTCGCCCTGGACGAACACCTCGGCGACCGCGCGCCGCCCACCCGGCGCCGTCGCGGTGACGCGGGCGTGCCCGTACCCCGTGGTCGCCACCGTGCCGTCCTCGGCGACCGTCGCGACCGACGGATTGTCCGAAGCCCACGACACGCCCGTGGCCGGCCCGATCACGCCGCCCGATTCGTCGGCGAAGCTCGCCCGCAGCGGCACATGCCGGGCGAGCGACACGCCCAGACGGGACGCCGACAACTTGAGCCCGGCCGCGATCACCCGGATCGGCCAGGTGACGCTGAGTCCCGGACCCGGGCCTTTCACGGTGAGCGTCGTTTTTCCCGCACGCTTGCCGGTGAGCGTACCCGATGCCGGATCGAAACCCGCCAGCGTGGTGTCACCCACGATCCAGCGGAACTGCGCTTCGGGTACCGGCGTGCGGTCGGCCGCAAGCCCTTGCACCGTGAACTTCACCGTCCCCTGGATCGGCAGCGGCACGTCCGCCTTGTATGAGGGGCTTACGGCCAGCTGCTCCACGGTGCGATGAACCACGACCTCCACGGTCTTCGTCTGCAAGAGCCCGGCGACCGTGAGCGTGGTGCGTCCCGGTGCCACCGGCGTCACGATTCCCGTGAGGTTGACTCGCGCCACAGTCGCATCCGCCGTCGACCACTGCAGCGCGAGCGGGCTGACCAGACGCCCCCCTTGCGACGGCACCGCGACGTGCAGGGTGTCGACGTCCCCGGGCGACATCACGAGGGGCACCGGCTCTTGCACGGCGATCTCGGCCTGCTGTACCACGACCGGGGCAGTGGCCGTGAGACCGCCCGCGCTCGTCACCTGCACCGTGCCTTGTCCCGGCGCGAGCGCGACGATCACCCCGTTCTGGTCCACGCTCGCGATGTCGGGCCGGAGCGATTTCCACGTGACCGGGACCGGCGCGGCGGGAGTGCCGTCGTCCTTCAGGGCGCGCGGCGCGGCGCGCGTGTTCTCGGAGGGGAGCAGATAGATCGTAGGGGGCTCGATGCGCAGGACCGCCGCGGGACCGGTGCCGGCCAGCTGGCCCGCGAGGGGGTCCGCTCCAGGGGCCCCCGCCGGCTCCCCAGTGGGGTGAGCGGGCGCGGCCGGCTGGGTCGCCGGGTTGGCGGCCGCGGCCGCAGGGGGACTGCCCACCACCTGGACGGCTGCGGTGCCCTTGCGAGCTCCGACCCGCGCCTCGATGATCGCGACACCCCCGCCTATCCCCGTGACGGTGCCGTTGTTGTCGACCTTGGCGACCGCAACGTTGTTGGACGACCAGATCACGCGCGCGGTGGGAATGACGTTGCCGACGCGATCGAAGGCCGTGGCGAGGAGCCCGTTCCGCTCCCCCACTTTGATCGTGACCGAGGGCGGAGCGACCTGCACTTCGGTGACGGCTTGCGCGAGCGCGACACCGGGCCACGCGAGCGCGGCGCTGAGCAGGAAACGGCGAACCATCATAGCGGCGCGAACGTAAGTGCTCGTAAGTGCCCTTGTCAAGCTAACTTGTCGCGACCGGCCCGCACCGGATCCGTGGGCCGCGGTCGCGGCGCGGCGCACTTGCGTGACAGCATTCCCGCGGTAAGCTATAGGCCACGCCCACCGACAACCAGCAGAGGAGAGATCGTCCGATGCTCGAGCCAACCGATTTTTCGGAGAGCAGCTGGACCGGCCCAGGGATGATGGAGCCGCTGTATCCGCCGGCGGCGCCGACGCCCCCCACCCCAGCGCCGATGATGGACGAGCCGATGGCGTCGCCGCGGCGCAAGCCAGCTGCCAAGCGGAAGGCGGCGAGACCCAAGGCGAAGAAGCGGGCCGCGAAGAAGCGGCCGCGCGCCAAGGCGAAGCGCGGCGGCAAAGCGAAACGGAGGAAGCCGGCGAGACGGCGTCGCCGCTAACAGCCGTCGACGGCACTCCGCGGGAGCGTCTTTCGGATGGTTGGGCCCATCTCCGCGAGACGCTCCCGCGCTACGTTCTGAAGCCCCAAACGCCCGGAGGTGCGCGGTGCGTGGTGTGTGGTGCGCGGTGATACTGGCGGCCTGTGCGGCCCCCCCCTCGCCCGCCGGAGACCCGCAGGCCGACATCGCGGCGCTGCTGCGACGCAGCGCGTCCGATTGGAATCGGGGCGACCTCCCGGGCTTCATGAGCGATTATGCGCACGACTCGCTCACCAGCTACGTCTCGGCCGGTCACGTGATGTATGGCTGGCAGCGGCTGTTCGACCGCTACCAGACGACGTATTTCGCCCCCGGCAAGTCGCGTGACTCGCTGGCGTTCGAGGAGGTCCGCGTACGCCCGCTCGCACCCGATCTCGCGCTCTGCACGGCGCGCTTCAAGCTGCTGCGGCGGGATTCGGTGACGGCGAGCGGGCCGTTCACACTCGTGCTCGAGAGGCGGGGAAACCGCTGGCAGATCCTCCACGACCATACGTCGTCAGACCCGAAGTGACGCTTCGCCCCTCCCGCAGCGCGCTCGTTCTCCTGACGGTCCTTGCGCTCACGAGCTGCAAGCCGCCCGGCGACGGCGTCATCGCGCTCGAGGGGGCGACGTTGATCGACGGCTCGGGCCGCGCGCCGGTGCAGGATGCCGTGATCCTCGTGAAGGACGGGCACATCCAAGCCGTGGCCCGGGTGAACGAGGTCCCGGTGCCGCGCGGGGCCCTCAGGATGACCCTGATCGGGAAGACCGTGGTGCCGGGGCTCGTCGACGCGCACGCCCACGTGGAGCGCTGGGCGGTCGAGCGCTATGTGGCCTGGGGCGTGACCACGGTGCGCGACCTCGGCGCGTCGAGCACGGACTCGTCCATCGCGCTCAAGAACGACCTCAACCTCGGCTCGGTGCTGGGCCCCCGCATGTTCACCTCCGGGGCCATGATCGACGGTGCGCCGCCCACGTACCCCACGGCGACCGCGGTGCGCAGCCGCGCCGACGTACGCAAGGCGGTCGACCAGCGCGCCGTCGCCGGGGCGGACCTGATCAAGATCTACACGAAGTTCACCGCCGACCTGCTGCCGCCGCTCTTGGACGAGGCATCGACCCTGCGGTTTCCGGTGGCGGCGCACCTCGGCAAGATCGACGCCCTGACCGCGGCCCGGGCCGGCGTCGCGTCGCTCGAGCACATGGCCGGCGTCGTGCAGGCGGCCAGCCGCAACCCGGGGCCCTACCTGCGGGCGCACGACGATTTCCTGCGCGGCTGGACCCTGGAGGAGGCGGGATGGGCGCTGCTCGACTCCGCCGCGCTCGAGCGCGTGGCCCGGGGAGTCGCGGCCGCGCACGTCGCGATCGTGCCGACGCTGGTGCTGCACGAGATGCTCTCCCGCCTCGACAACCCCACGCTGCTGTCGCGCCCCGGCATGGAGGACGTGCCGCCCACGGTGGCGAGCGTGCGCGACGTCGCCGGCTTGCTGCGGCGCAGCGGCTGGCGTGCTGGCGACCTGCAGGCGTTCCGCCGGTCGCGGGCGCGCGAGAACCAGTTCGTGCGCGAGTTCAAGCGGGCGGGGGGGCTCGTGGCCGCGGGCTCGGACGCCGCGAACCAGCTGCTCGTGCCGGGGCTCTCGCTGCACGAGGAAATGAGCCTCCTGGTCGGCGCCGGCCTCACGCCGGTCGAAGCCATCACGGCCGCCACGCGCAAGGGTGCCGAGCTGTTGCGGGCCGACTCGCTGGGTGCGGTCATCCCCGGCAAGGTCGCCGATCTCGTGGTGCTCGACGCGAATCCGGCGACGGACATGGCCGCGACCCGGCGCATCGCCTTCGTCATGATACGGGGACGGATCGTTCACCCGGATTCGCTGAGGAGAACATGGGCAAAGTAAGACTCGCCTTCGCGGCCGCGGCGATCATCGCTGCCTGCGGGAAAGGGGAAACGGGAAACGGGAGCGGTGCCTACGACGTCATCCTCAAGCACGGGTGGGTCGTGGACGGCAGCGGCAATCCGCGCTACCGGGGAGACGTCGCCCTCCGCGGCGATCGCATCGCCGCCGTGGGATTCCTGGCCGGGGCACAGGCGCGCGAGACCCTGGACGTGGCCGGGCTGGTCGTCTCCCCGGGCTTCATCGACATGATGGGCCAGTCCGAGATCAACGCGCTCATCGACAACCGCGTGTTCTCGAAGATCACACAGGGGATCACGACCGAGGTCACAGGCGAGGGGGGCTCGGTGGCCCCGCTGACCGATCAGCTCGTCCTCGACGACTCGGATGCCATGAAGAAATGGCACTATCGCGAGGACTGGCGCGACCTGGACGGATATTTCGCGCAGCTCGCGAAACAGGGCGCAGCGCTGAACATCGCCACATTCGTGGGCGCCACCCAGGTGCGCCTCGCGGTGGTGGGAAAAGCGAACCGCGCGCCCACGGCGGCGGAGCTCGAGCGCATGACGGCTCTCGTGGACACGCTCATGGAACAGGGTGCGCTGGGCCTGTGGAGCGCGCTCGAGTACGCGCCGGCGAGCTACTCCAAGACCGACGAGCTGATCGCCCTGGCGAAAGCCGCGCGGCGGCATGGCGGCATCTACGCGTCGCACATGCGGAACGAGGGTGTGCGCATCGACGACGCGCTGAACGAGCTGTTCCAGATCGCCCGGGACGCGGAGATCCCGGCGGAGGTGTCCCACCTCAAGGTGTCCGGGCGGAAGAGCTGGGGCCAGATGCCCCGCATCGTCGCGCGCATCGATTCGGCCCGGGCGGCGGGCCTCGACGTCACGGCCGATCAGTACCCGTACACGCGCGCGGCCACGGCGCTCGACGCGTCGATCCCGTCCTGGGCCGAGAGCGGCGGCTGGGACTCCCTGCTCGCACGGCTGCGCGACCCGGCTACCCGTGCCCGGTTGCACGACGAGATGGTCAACCCCAAGGCGACGGAGAGCTTCTACTATGAGGCGGGCGGTGGCGACGGCGTCCTGATCACGGGGACGTTCCAGGACTCGCTGCGATACCTGCAAGGAAAGACCGTGGGCGAGATCGCCGCCCAACGTCACCGCGATCCCGTCGAGACGCTGTTCGACATCGTGCTCGCCGAGCACGGCCATCGCACCGACGCCGTGTACGCCGTGATGAGCGAGCCCGATGTCCAGACGGCCTTGAAGACGTGGTGGGTGGCGGTGAACACGGACTTTGGCGGGGTGGCGCCCGACGGGCCGTTCGGCACGCAATCCGCCCACCCGCGCGCCTATGGGACGTTCGCCCGGATCCTCGGCCACTACGCGCGGGACCTGAAGCTGTTCCCGCTGGAGTTCGCGGTACGCAAAATGACCGCGCTCGCGGCGCAGCGCGTCGGGCTTTCGGATCGCGGTCTCCTGAAAGCGGGCATGGCCGCGGACATCACCGTGTTCGATCCGGTCACCGTGGCCGACAAGGCGACGTTCGAGCAACCGCACCAGCCGTCGGTGGGATTCGCCTATGTCTTCGTGAACGGCCAGAAGGTGCTGGACCACGGCAGACTCACGGCCGCCCGGCCGGGACGGGGGTTGCGCGGCCCGGGGTACGTGCCGCCCGGGGCGCGCGGCACGAAGTGACGCTCACGCGGCTCGTTCTCGCGTGGCTACCGGTCGCGGTGTGGTTCGTGGTAGCTCCGCCGATCGGCTATCGCGTGGATGTGGTGGTCGGTCCACGGTACTTCGTCTGGGCGTACGACCGCTGGACGGTCGCGGGGCGTCTGCTGGAAGCCGTGGTGGTGACGCTGCTTGGATCGCTGTGGTTCGATACGCTCGGCGGCGGTGGATGGTGGCTGTTGTTCCTCCTGATCGGCCTGCTCGTGGCGTACCCGGTTCGGTGGGCCGAGCGAAAGCGAGAGCTCGTTGTCGGCCTCATGGACACCGCGCGCTACGTGGTCGCCGGCGCCATTCTCGCCTGGAGACTCGCGTGAGAGGTCCAAGCCTGTAAGGTTTTGACGGCTCCGCGCGTTTCCCTTCTCGAGTGGGCCAGACACCGATCAACATCGTGCCACGCAGCGACGATCCGCCCGGGGATGACCGCGTGCTCGTCGAGCGCCTGCGGGGCGGTGACCAGAGTGCCCTCGCGGGGATCTATCAACGACACGCCGGTAGCCTCCTCGGCATCGCATTCCGGTTGACCGGCTCCCGCGCCGAGGCCGAGGACGTGGTGCAAGACGTGTTCGTGGGGTTGCCTCTGGCGGTACGGCGCTACCACGAGCAGGGGGCCTTCGTCGGTTGGCTCCGCACCGTCACCGTCCGGGTGGCCCTGGATCGCCTCCGACGCGAGGGGCGTCGGCAGCAGGTGCCGCTCGACCCCCTGCTGGACCGGTCGAGAGAGCCCGGGCCCGAGGCAGTGGGCGACCGGCTGGAGCTCGAGCGAGCCATCACCACGCTCCCGGACGTGCTGCGCACGGTGTTCGTGCTCAAGGAAATCGCGGGCTATTCACACGGGGAGATCGGTCGCATGCTGGGAATTCGGACAGGGACGAGCGAAGTCCGCCTGTGCCGAGCCATTCGCGCCCTGCGACGGGCCTTGGGGAGCAAGGGATGATCTGGCGGCTGCTGCATGCGAGCGAGCGGACTCTGAAACGGTTCGCCGACGGCGACCTTACGGCTCGGGAACGGGAGCGGCTCGCCGCTCATCTGGCGGGTTGCGTCGCGTGTCGCAGCTATGTCGCATTCGCGCGGGAGCTGCGGGGGCGGGTCGCCGCCTTCGAGACGCCGGCGCCCGCTCCGGCTCTGCTCGAGCGCATCGAAGCACGGCTCGCCGCGGGGGATCGAGTGATCCTCCCGACGGAGGACCCGCGCCCAGCGCCCCGGGTTCGCCGGACCTCGCTCGCGATCGCGGCCGGTCTGCTCCTTCTCGTGGCCACATGGCTCCTCTGGCCCGCGGCACGATTGAGCGCGGGTGCGAGCGAGGGGCTCCTGCTGTTCTCCCCAGCCCGACCCCTCGCCGTCGCAACGGTGCAGGTGGAGTACCGCGCATCCGCCCTCCTGGCCGGCCCCGATCGGCTGGTCCTGCGCGCCAGGTACCGTACCCCGCGGGACGAGTCCTACAACCGCGGCCTGCGGCAGACCACAGCGGGCGTGCTGACCCGCGTCGACCGCGAGCTGTATCGCGGCACGGTGCGGCTCCCGGATTCGGTCGTCTACGCCGTGTTTGCCGTGGAGGACTCAGCGGGCCGACACCTGGACAGCAACGGCAGCCGATTGTGGGAGCTGCTGGTGCACGACACCCTGGGGCGCCCGACCCTCGAGGCCTTCGGCCAACGCGAGAACGACCTGATGGGCCGCAATTGGGAGCTCGGCTACCAGACGGCGCGTCGCGCCGCAACGCTCTATCCAGAGCGCGTCGCACCCTGGTCGAACCTGTTCTTCTATGAGAAGAACGTGCTCGGGGTGTCGTACGTGGACAGCGTGCTCGCCGCTCACCGGGCGCGCCTGTGGGCTTTCCACCGGCGGCTGGCGCCCCGCACCATGCTCTCGGCTGACGATCTCGGCTACATGTTCTGGTATGCGCAGGGCGTCGGCGACACGACGCTGATGTCTTACTGGAAGCGGCGGCTGGAGCGCGCAGCGCCCCGGTCACCGTTCGCGGCGCAGAATCGCGCGGTGGCGATCTGGAGCCGCCTCTGGAAGGACAAGGACTCACTCCGAGCGCTGGCCGACATGGACCGGCTATGGGACGACGTGGGGCCGGCACACGGCACCGTCGCGACCCTGGGATGGAGGCTGGCCCAGATGGTGGCTGATTCCGCGGCGCTCGTCCGCTGGGCCAGCCACTATCTGGACATGAACCGGGGCGACTCCGCGTGGATCGCCACTGTGTTCACCGACTACCCCGCCTTGCGCCAGGAAGGGATGCGGCTCCTGCGCCAGGAATTGCGCGGACTCGACGTTCCACAGGACGCACGGCGGTCGCTCGAGCGCACCGTCGAAGAGCAGCGCGCGGTCGATGCGGCGACCGCGCGCTCCCTCCTGGCCGCGCTGGGCGACGCGCTGGTCGCCAGCGGACGGGTCGCGGCGGGGCTCGACACACTCGAGCTGGCGGTGCGGGAAGGGTGGGACGTCGGGCTGTTCCGGCGCGTCGCCCACACGCGGGTGGCGAACGGCGACACCGCCGGCGCGCTCAGGCTGCTAGCCTTTGCGGCCGCGGACCCGGCCACTGAGAGCTGGACGGCGGACTCGACCCGCCGATTCATGGGGATCGACGTGGACTCCGCCGCGTGGCGCCGTGCAATCGAACGCGGGCGGCTCGAGCTGCGGAGCCGGGTCCTCGACCGCGCCACACGACGTCCCCTGCGCGCGAGCGTCCGTTTGGAAGGGGCGGGCGGGGCCCCCGTGCGCTTCGACTCGTTGACGCGGGGGCGGATCACGTTCGTCGCCTTCTGGTCCCGGCGCTGCGGCCCATCGCTCGAAGAGCTGCCCGCCCTGGGGCATATGGTCGCGCGGCTCGAGCGCGCAGGGATCGGGGTCGTGACGATCACGGACGAGCGCATGACGGCGGACCTGCAGCGGTTCCTCGCCGCCAAGGGCCTCTCGTTTCCGGTCTACGCCGACGTGTGGCGGGACGCGAGCCGCGCCTTCAGCCAGTGGGGCACGCCGTCGTACTACCTTCTCGACGCCAGTGGGCAGATCCGGTTCGCGTATCGTGAGCTCGACCGGAGCCTGTCGGAGGTCGCCGCCTTGCGGTAAGCGTGCCTTGCCGGGCGCCTCCCTCCGCCTGCATCTTCCGCAGGCCATGACGGCCCAATCCATAATTCGTCTGACCGCCTACTCGCACGGCGCCGGCTGAGCCTGCAAGCTCGGCCCAGCCGAGTTGGCGCAGGTCTTGCGCCACGTGCCGGTCGCGACGGATCCCCGGATCCTGGTCGACGCCTCGAGCCGCGACGACGCCGCCGTCTTCCAGGTGGCACCCGATCGCGCGATCGTGGCGACGGTGGACTTCTTCACGCCCCTGATCGACGACGCCTACGACTTCGGGCGCATCGCCGCGACCAACGCGTTCTCCGACGTGTACGCCATGGGCGCGACGCCGCTCCTCGCGCTCAACCTCGTGGGCTGGCCGCGCGAGGGGCTGCCGTTCGAGCTGCTGGGCGAGGTGCTGCGCGGCGGCGCCGACGTGGCGCGCGCCGCCGGCGCGTTCGTGCTCGGCGGCCATTCGGTGGACGACCCCGAGCCGAAGTACGGCATGGTCGCGATCGGGGAAGTGCATCCCGACCGGATCGTGCGGAACAGCGGCGCCAGGCCGGGCGACGTGCTGGTGCTCACCAAGCCGCTCGGCACCGGCGTGTTGACCACCGCGCTGAAGCGCGATCTCCTGACGGAGGCGGACGTCGCGCCCGCCGTGGCCGCGATGACGACGCTGAACGCGGGCGCAGCCCGTGCGATGCTGGCCATGGGCAAGAGCGTGCACGCCGCGACCGACGTCACCGGCTTCGGGCTGCTCGGCCACCTGCGCACGCTGCTCGAAGCGAGCGGCGTCGCGGCCGAGCTCTCGGCGGCTGCCGTGCCGCTGTTGCCGCGGGCGCACGAGGCCGCCGAGCGCGGTGCGATCCCCGGAGGCAGCGAGCGCAACGTCGCGGCTGTCGCGGACGCCGTCGCCTTCGCGGACGCGGTGGACGGCACGACGCGCCTGCTGCTCGCGGATGCCCAGACGTCGGGGGGATTGCTGATCGCCGTGGCCCCTGACCGGGCCGACGCGCTCGTGGCCGCGCTCGGGCGCGAGGGGACCCTCACGGCGGCCGTGATCGGCCGAGTCGTCGCCGGCGGCGTCGGCCGCATCGCGGTGCGCTGATGAGCGGACGCCGGACGAGCACGATCCCCGAATACACGAGGCTCACGCCCGACGCCCTCGATGCGCTCGAGCGGGCGGTGCGGGAGCGGCGCCGCGTGGCGCTGCGACGCCGCGGCACGGAATACGTCGTCGTGGCCGAGCGGCTCGAGACCGTGGCACGCGACGAGGCGCTCCAGGGCAGGCTGCCGATGACGGGCGAGCTGTTGGCGTTCCCGCTGCACGACCTCGAGTCGTTCGCGGTGCTGCCGTAACCGTGTTCACACGCCTGCTGGTGGGACTGGACGGCAGCCCGCGCGCCGATGCGGCGTTCGAGCAGGCGGTGGTCCTGGGAGAACGGTTTCGCAGCACGCTGATCGTGGCGTACGTGCGCGAGGGCAGGCACGGGGCGGACGGGGCCGCCATGCTCGACCGGGCGCGGGAGCGCGTCCTTGCCGCGGGGCTGAAGGTCGAAACCGCGGCGACCGACGGTGACGCCGACGTCGAGCTGGCCGCGCTCGCCAAGACCGCCGACGCGGTGCTGGTCGGTCGTCGCGGCGTCACGACGAAAGAGTCCGCGCTGGGGCCCACCGTGGTCTCGTTGATCCGTATCGCGGAGCGGTGCGTCATCGTGTGCGGCGGCGTCCCGTCGCCCATGCGCTCGATCGCGGTCGCATTCGACGGGCGCGAAACGAGTCAGCGGGCCCTGGAGCTCGCCATCCAGTTCGCCACGGTGGTGGAGAGCACCATTCACGTCATCCACGCGAGCGACGACCGCGAGGCCGGGCTCCTGGTGGTGGGCGCGGCCGAGGCGGCATTGTCGATGCAACGGGTGCCGTTCGTCACGCACGTCGAGCCCGGAAAGCCGGGCGAGGTCGTCGCCCAGGTGATCAAGCGGACCCACTGCGACTCCCTGTTCGCCGGCGCCCACATGACTCACGTCGACGGCCGGCCCAGCGCCGTCGTGGTGTCCCACGCGGAGGAGATCCTGCGGCACACCGACATCCCGGTGGTCATCCAGCCCTGACATGCCCGGTGCACCCGCCACCCCCGTCCTGGTGCACGCGGACGAGAGCTGCCTCGGCAACGGAACGGAGCCGCCCAACCCCGGCGGGAACGCGGCACTGGTCGAGGCTCCGGCGGGCGACAGCGTGGCGCGCTGGGACCTGTACGAGTGCTCCCCCGACACCACCAACCAGAAGATGGCGCTCGCGGGCGCGATCGCGACGCTCGAGTGGCTGCACCGGCAATGGAAGCGCGCCCAAGTCGTCTACGTGTCGGACTCGGAATACCTGATCAAGGGAATGACGGAGTGGGTCCCCGGATGGATCGCCCGCGGCTGGCGCCGCAAGGGCGGCGCGATCGAGAATCTCCCCCTGTGGCAGAAGCTGGTGCAGGCCGCGGCCGGCCACAGCATCGAGTGGCGCTGGGTGCGCGGCCACGCCGGCCACGCCAAGAACGAATACGCCAACGCGCTCGCGATGCGTGCCGCGGAGCGCCAGGAGCGCTCCAACGGCCTGGTGCCGTCGGGCTTCGACACCTGGCTCGCACAAGAGCGGGCGCGTCGCCACTATCTGGACTACGATCCCGACGAGGAGCTGCATGAGCGTCGCTAGGGACGGCGTGGCCGCGAACACCCACGCCCTCAACCTCCTGCCGAATGGAGCCGTGGCTCCGCCGGTCGATCGGATCCCCCTGTACGAGGTGTACATGCGCATGGCGGAGGAGCTGGCCAAGCGCTCCACCTGCGTCCGGCTCCAGGTGGGGACGGTGGTGACCGATCAGCAGCTCGAGAACGTGCTCGCGATCGGCTACAACGGCAACGCCCGGGGCCTGCCGAACAAATGCGACTCCGCGGTCCCGGGGAGCTGCGGCTGCATTCACTCGGAGATGAATGCGCTGGTCAAG
>QHTP01000002.1 GCA_003220855.1 Gemmatimonadota bacterium | reverse complement strand
CCCGACGACCAGATCTTCGAGCACGCCCTCACCGAGTCGATCGAGGAGGTGCTGGCGACGCTCAAAGAGCGCGAAGCGAAGATCCTGCGCCTGTATTTCGGGCTTGAGGGCCAGGAGCCGATGACGCTCGAAGAGATCGGCTCGCTGCTCGGTATCACCCGGGAGCGGGTGCGGCAGATCAAAGAGAAAGCGCTGGCGCGCCTCCGCCACGTCTCGAGAGCCAGGGCGCTGGAAAGCTTCCTCTTTTAAGACGAAGCAGGTCCGCGGTGCACGGTGCGCGGTTGCCTCCGATGTAACCGCGCACCCCGTACCGCGCACCCTTATATTCTCGCCATGGCTGGCCTTTCATCTTTCGATATTTCGACTGGCGCGGATCTCCAGGAAGTCGACAATGCCGTGAACCAGGCGACCAAGGAGGTCGCCCAGCGCTACGACTTCAAGGGCTCGAAGGCGTCCATAGCGTTCGATCGCCCCAAGGCGACGCTCACGCTCGTAGCGGACGACGACTTCAAAATGAAGGCGCTGCTCGACGTGTTGCAGACGAAGCTCGTCAAGCGCGGCGTGCCGGTGAAGAACCTCGAGCTCGGCGCCGTCACGCCGGCAGCCAACGACACCGTGCGGCGCGAAATCAAGCTCACCCAGGGCATCCCCCAGGAAAAAGCCAAGGCGATCGTCAAGGCGATCAAGGACCGAAAGTTCAAGAAGGCCCAGGCCTCGATCCAGGGCGAGGAGATCCGCGTGCAGGCGCCGTCCAAGGACGAGCTCCAGGAAGTGATCGCCTTTCTCCGTTCCGAGGACTGGGGCATCGAGCTCAAGTTCGGGAATTATCGCGGATGAAGCTCGGCGTCATCTCGCTCGGCTGCGACAAGGCCACCGTCGACTCCGAGCGACTGGTCGGCGACCTGGTGGGTCACGGCGCCGTCGTTACCGCGGACCTGCCCCACGCCGACGTGATTCTCGTCAACACGTGCGGGTTCATCGACGCCGCCAAGCAGGAATCGATCGATGCGCTCCTTTCAGCCGCCAGCCTCAAGGCGCGCGGTGACGTGAAAGCGGTGGTCGCGGTGGGCTGCTTGGTCGAGCGCTACAAGCGGGAGCTGGCGCAGGAGATCCCCGAGGTCGACCTGTTTCTCGGATTCTCGGACCTCCACCACCTCGTACCCGCCCTGGCCGAGCGCGGCTTGATCGACGACCCCGTGGCGGCCCACCCCGGCGTCCGCCAGTTCCTGGGCGACCAGGTCCACGTGCGCTACTTGAAGATCTCCGAGGGCTGCGATCACACGTGCGCGTTCTGCGCCATCCCGCTGATGCGGGGGAAACACCGCTCCGAGCCGCTGGAGCGCCTGGTGCGCGAGGCGCAGCTGCTCGAGACGCAGGGGGCGAAGGAGATCAACCTGGTGGCGCAGGACCTGGGGCACTACGGCCGGGATGCGGGGCGAGGCGCGCCCACGCTGCCCGACCTCCTCGAGGCGCTGCTCGCCGGAACCGCCGTGCCCTGGTACCGCCTCCTGTATGTCTACTCCGCGGGTCTGACGGATCGCCTGGTCGAGCTGATCGCGCGGGAATCCCGGATCGTTCCGTACTTGGACATCCCAATCCAGCACGCCTCCGACCGCATGCTCGAGCGGATGCGCCGTCCCGAGCGTCGGCGCACCCTGCACGAAAAGCTCGGCTGGCTGCGCGGCACCATCCCCGATCTCGCGGTCCGGACCACCTGCCTCGTGGGGTTCCCGGGCGAGACCGAGGAGGACTTCCGGCAGCTGCTCGAGTTCCTGGAGGAGGCGCAGTTCGACCGACTGGGCGCCTTCGCCTACTCGCCGCAGGAGGGGACCCGCGCCGTCACGTACCCGGACGACGTCCCCGAGGGAGTGAAACGCGACCGGCTGGAGGAGCTGCTCGAGGTGCAGCGCGCCATCTCGGCGGAGCGGCTCGGCCGGTTCGTCGGGCGCGACGTATCGGTGCTGGTGGACCGCGTGGCCGACCCCGACGACGACGCCGGGTCGACCCACGTCGGACGCGTGCCGTGGCAGGCCGACGACGTCGACGGCGTGACCTACCTGGCGCAAGGCGGCTGGGCCCGCCCGGGGAGCTTCCTGGCGGCGCGATTGATCGCAAGCGAGGATTACGACTTCAAGGCAGTCGCTCTGACGTGAGCCGCTCGCAGGAGCTCTTCGCCCGGGCGCAAGCGGTGCTCCCCGGGGGAGTGAATTCGCCTGTACGGGCGTTCCGGGCGGTCGGCGGGACGCCCTTTTTCGTGGCGCGGGCCGAGGGCGCGCGCCTCACCGACGTGGACGGGAAGACCTATCTCGACTACGTCTGCTCCTGGGGGCCGCTGATTCTCGGGCACGCCCATCCCGCGGTGCTCGGCGCGATCCAGGCTGCGGCGGCGAATGGGTGGAGCTACGGGGCGCCGTGTGAGTTGGAGGTCCAACTCGCGGAGCTGGTGCGCGGGCGCATGCCGTCGGTGGAGCTGGTGCGCTTCGTGAATTCCGGGACGGAAGCTACCATGGCGGCCGTGCGGCTCGCCCGGGCCGCGACCAAGCGCGATCTCCTCCTCAAGTTCGAGGGCTGCTACCACGGGCACGCCGACGGGTTCCTCGTGAAGGCGGGGAGTGGCGTGGCCACGCTGGGCCTTCCCGACAGCCCCGGCGTCCCCGCCCCCGTGGCCGGGCTGACGGCGACGGTGCCGTTCAACGACACCACGGCGGTCGAGGACCTGTTCCGGCGCCGCGGGCCGGAGCTGGCGGCGGTCATCGTCGAGCCCTACATGGGCAACGCGGGCTTCATCGCCCCCGAGCCGAATTTCCACGCGACCCTGCGCAGCCTGTGTGACCGGCACGGCGCGCTGCTGATCTTCGACGAGGTGATGACCGGTTTCCGAGTGGCGGCGGGCGGGGCGCAGGAGCGGCTGAAGATCCGCGCCGATCTCACCACGCTGGGAAAGATCATCGGGGGCGGGATGCCGGTGGGCGCGTACGGCGGGCGTGCCGACCTGATGCGGCTGATCGCGCCGGAGGGGCCGGTGTACCAGGCGGGGACCCTGTCGGGAAACCCGGTGGCGATGGCCGCGGGGCTCGTCACGCTGCGCGAGACCGCGCGGCCGGGGTTCTACGAGACGCTCGAGCGGCGAACCGCGCGACTGGTTGCGGGTATAGGGGACGCCGCGCGCCGGCGCGGGGTCCCCACGGCGACCGGGCATGCGGGGTCGATGTGGGGGCTGTACTTCGCCCCCGGACCCGTGCGCAACTTCGGACAAGCGAAGGGGGCGGATACGGCGTTGTTCGCGCGCTGGCACCGGGCCGCGCTCGCGCGCGGCGTGTTCCTCGCCCCCTCGGCGTTCGAGGCCGGCTTCGTCTCCAGCGCGCACACCGATGCTGATATCGACTTCACCATCGCACAACTGGACGCGGCGCTGGGCGAGGCGCGGGCTCGCTAGCCTGCTCGCCGCGGTCGGGACCGCCTGTGCCCGGCCGCAACCGGTCACGCCCGGGACCGAGCCGGAATTGCGCATCGGCCTCGTGGCCGGCGCGCCCGGCGTCACGCTGGGCGGCGACGGCGAGCTGTTCGTCAGCGACGACTCGAACGGCGAGCCACTGGGCTCGA
Source organism: Gemmatimonadota bacterium (assembly GCA_003220855.1). Classification (GTDB taxonomy): domain Bacteria; phylum Gemmatimonadota; class Gemmatimonadetes; order Gemmatimonadales; family GWC2-71-9; genus AG41. The sequence continues at coordinate 15,462 of QHTP01000002.1, read as the reverse complement.
TCCCGGCGGGCACGACATGGACCGTGGTGGTCGACACGCCCGGCCTGCGGCTCGTGAAGCCCGACGGCTCCAAGGGCCAGCGGCGGCCCGGCGTCTCCGCGGTCAACGTCACCGAGGGACGGTTCGCCATGGCGAACGGGCGCCGCTACCGCGGCCGCGTGAACGTGATCCGCGACCCGGCCGGGCTCACCCTGATGAACCGAGTGCCGGTCGAGGCCTACCTCGCGGGCGTGATCGGTGGGGAGATGGGCCCGCGCCGGCCCGACGAGCGCCAGGCGATGCTCGCGCAGGCGGTGGTGTCGCGCACCTTCGCACTCAAGAACCGGGGACGCTGGGAGGGACAAGGGTTCGACGCCTGGGCCGACGTGCGCGATCAGGTGTACACAGGCGTGGCCGGAGAGACCGGAGCGGTGTGGGACGCCCTGCGCGTCACCCGCGGGGAGGTGGTCTGGTACGGGGGCGCGTTGATCGAGGCCTACTTCCATTCTACGTGCGGATCCCGCACCGCCGGGGTTGAGGAAGCATTCCGGACGGCGCGCGGCCGGCCCTACCTCCAGTCGGTCTCGGACGAGTCCGGCGGCGGCCACGCCTATTGCGACCTCTCGCCGCGCTTTCGCTGGCGCGAGGAATGGGACGCCGCCACCCTGCGCGCTATATTGTCGCGAACGCTGCCGACGGTGATGAACGCGGGCGGGGGCGGGCTGCAGCGCATCACCGACGTCGCGGTGACGAGCACCACGGCCTCGGGGCGCGTGGGTGAACTGCGGATCGCGTTCGAGCACGGCGACGTGCGGGTGCCGGGGTCCGATGTGCGGGCCGTGCTGCGGCCCCGGGGCGATCAGCTGCTGGGGAGCGCGGCGTTTCAACTTTCCGTGACGAAGGACGGTGGTCAGGTCACGCGCGTGATCGCGGCCGGCGCGGGGTGGGGCCATGGCGTGGGTTTGTGCCAGTGGGGCGCGGTGGGCCGCGCCCGGGCGGGCCAAGACTACCGTACGATTCTCACCACTTACTTCCCGGGGACCAATGTCGAGCGCCTCTATTAAGGCGGTCGGGCGGCCAGGCGGACCGGCGATCGGCCTGATCGTGCTGGTTCTGTCCGTCAGTCCGTCAGTCCGGCTGTCCGCCCAAGGCCTGCTCTCGCAGTTCTCCTACGACAACCTGAAGCCGAGCGCCCTGCAGCTCGACGTCGGGCCGCTCGGAGGCAACAACATCCGGGGCGCGCTCACCGGCGGCATGCGGCTCGATTACGGGCTCATCGCGCCGCACGTGCGCGTCCTGCTCGGTGTCTCCTACTTCAAGGCCGACTTCGGATCGGCCGCCCGCCAGCGTTTTGTCGATCGCCTGCGGTCGATCGTGCACGATCCCGACTCGAACTACACCATCAATCTGGGTGCCATCACCTGGAGCGACGTGACGGGCGACTTGGATTTGCAGTACCTGCTGCCGCAGGGGCACGCCGTCACGGTCTACATGGGGATCGGCCTCGGCGCCCATTTCCGCCACGGCAGCGGCGCCGCGATCAATGGCACCTTCGTGCAGGACGCCCTGAACGAGATCACGGCCGGGCTGAACGGCACGCTCGGCGCCGAATTCGGCGCGAAGCGATGGCGCTTCACGCTCGACGGGCGCGGCGTACTCTCGAGCGGGCTGTCGACGGTGTCGCTGCGGTCGGGCGTGATGTACCGCTGGGCCGGGAAGTGAGCGACCCGATCCGCGTCGCCGTCGTCGGGGCGGGAGCGATCGCGCAGGTCGCCCATCTGCCGTCGCTGCGCCGGCTGCCCGGCGTCGAGGTGGCGGCGATTTGCGACAACGATCTGAGCAAGGCGCAGGCCCTGGCCGGCCGGTTCGACGTCAAGGAGACGTTCGACGACATCGAAGAGGTCCTGAAGTACGCCCACGCGGACGCGGTGGCGATCTGTACGCCCAACCACCTACACGAGATCCACGTCGTCTCGGCGCTCGCCGCGGGCGTGCACGTCCTGTGCGAGCGCCCGCTCGCCCTCACCGTCGCGGGGGTCGAGCGCGTGCTCCAGGCGAGCGAGAAATACGGCAAGCGGGTCATGGTCGGCATGAACCATCGCTTCCGGTCGGACGTGCAGGCGGTGCGGGGGTTCCTGGCCGGGGGCGACATCGGACTGCTGCAGGCCATCCGGGGCGGGTGGTACACGTTCCAGCCGAGCCGCCAGGTCATTGGCTGGCGGCTGCGGCGCCAGGAGGCGGGGGGCGGCGCCTTTCTCGACCTGGGCCTGCAGCTGCTCGACTTGGGCCTGTGGCTCGCGGGCTGGCCAGCGGCGAAGCGCGTTGCCGCGCATACCATCGGTCAATCGAAAGACGGCGTGGAAGACATGGCGACGGCGCTCGTGGTGTGCGAGAGCGGCGTGTCGCTCTCGATCGACGTGAGCTGGCGGCACATGGGGGAGGCCGAGCGCTTCTGGTTCGACCTGGTGGGGACGAAAGGGTCGGCGAGCGTTCAGCCGCTGCGCATCTTCAAGGAGATACACGGCAACGTGAGCGACGTGACGCCCACCGGCGCGAGCGGGCGGGAGACGGCGTTCGTGCAATCGTACCGCGCCGAATGGACGTATTTCCTGGCGGTCATCAAGGGTGACGTGAACGCGCCGCCGCCGCGCGACCAGCTGGCCCTGCACCGGGTGCTCGAGGCCGTCTATCGGTCCGCCGACGAAGGGCGCGACGTGCTGCTGTGACGACCCCCACCCCCGGCCGCCGGGTGGTCGGCCTGGTCGCGCTGGGCGCCGCGCTGCTCACGGCGAGCTATCCACCGTTCCGCCTTCCGATCCTGAGCTTTGTCGCCGTCACTCCCGCGGTCGTGCTGCTGCGCGCGCTGGAGCGGGAGCGCGCCTTCGGGGCTGCTCTGCGCTACGGCTTCTGGTACGGGTTCGTCACCAATGGCGCGGTCTTGTATTGGCTGGTGGTGGCGCTGTGGCACTTCACGCCGCTCGCGGGGCTCGGCTACCTCGCGACCATCGCGATCTTCGGCCTCTGGACTGCCGCGCTGTTCTGGTTCGTCGTGCGGGTGCGCGTCGCCGTGCCGGTCATCCCGCTGTGGGTAGTGTTCCCCGTCGCGTGGACGGCAGTGGAGTGGGCCATCGGTCACCAGGGGGACATTCGCTTTCCCTGGCTCGGGCTCGGGACCTCGCTCGGCGAGGCGCCGGTCCTGGTGCAGTGGGCCGACCTGGCCGGGGCGCGGGGCGTGACCCTCTGGCTCGCCTGGTGCAACGTGATGCTCATGGCGGGGCTGTGGGACGACGCCGGTTGTGAGGTAGAGCGTGCGCCCGTCCGCTGGCGGCCGCTCGCGGCGCTGGCGGTGACGGTTTGCGCCGCGTGGTGGTACGGGGCCTGGCGCATGCGCACGCTGCCGCTGCGCGACCTCGGGATGGTGGGCCTCGTCCAGCCGAACGAAGGCTTCCGAGAAAAATGGGATCCGCGGCACGCCGACAGCGTCATGGCGAAGCTGGTGGACCTGTCGCGCCGGCTCGAATCCGGTGCCCGGCTCGACCTGCTGGTGTGGCCCGAAGCCGCCGTTCCCGGCTGGCTGGCGGAGACGCCCGCATGGGACGCGCAGCTCGCTGCGCTTGCGCGCGACGCGCACACGCCCATTCTCACGGGCGGCCTGCACGCGGTGACTCAGGACGCCTACAACGCCGCCTTTTTCTACGACTCGACCGGCCAGTGGCGGGCGTATCCCGTGTACGGCAAGCACTATCTCGTGCCCGTCGTCGAGCGGGTCCCGTTCGTCCCGGTGCGACTTTTTCGCAGTGTGCCCGGCCTGGGCAATTGGTCCGGCGGGTTTTCGCCGGGGTCGACGCTGCCGCTCTACCCCAGCCCCCTGGGTCGCTTCGGGGTGGTCATCTGCTACGAGTCGGCGTTCGACGATCTGGCGCGCCGCTACCGCGCGGCGGGAGCCGACTTTCTCGTGAACATCACGAACGATGCCTGGTACGGCCGCACCGCGGGCCCCTACCAGCACGCGACCCACCTGGTGATGCGAGCGATCGAGACGCGGGCGGGCATCGCGCGCGCCGCGAACGACGGCATCTCGGAGTTCGTCGATCCGCTGGGCCGGACTGCGTCGGCCACTGGGCTCGAGGTCGACACGGTGATCGCGGGACGCGTGCTCACGAGTGCCGTGATCCCCCTGTACGTGCGGCTCGGCGACTGGGTCGGTACGCTCTGCGTGCTCGCCACGCTCGGGTTCGCCGGCGTGCTGGCACTGCGGGCCTGGCGTGAGAGAGGTGGGGAGGGGTGAGGGTCGGCGTCGACGTGGGAGGCACCTTCACCGACCTGGTCGCGCTCACCCCCGACGGCGCGATCGAGGTCCGCAAAGTCGCCACCACGCCGGAGGATCCCACGGTGGGGATGTTTCGGGCGCTGGACGCCCTAGCCGGAGCCCCCCACGCACCGGCCATCGAACTCCTGGTCCACGGCACCACGATCGCGACCAACGCGCTGCTCGAGCGGCGCGGCGCGCGCGTGGTACTGGTAACGACGCGCGGGTTCGAGGACCTGCTGTGGCTGCGACGTCAGGACCGCGCCGCACTCTACGATCTGGCGCGCCACCATCCACCACCGCTCGTGGCCCGGGGTGACGTCGTGGGCGTCACGGAGCGCATCGGCCCCAGCGGGGTGCTCGAGCCGCTCACCGAGGGGGAGGTGGCGCGCGTGGTCGCCGGGGTGCGCACGCTCGCGCCGGAAGCTGTCGCCATCGCACTGCTATTCGCCTTTCGCGACCCGACACACGAGCGGCGTCTCGCCGGCGCCCTGCGCGACGCGCTGCCGCGCGTGCCCGTTGCGACCGGGCACGAGGTGCTTCCGCTGTTCCGCGAGTTCGAGCGCACCAGCACGACCACGGTCGAGGCGTACCTCCGTCCCAAGGTCTCGACATACCTCGAGCGTCTCGACGGCGGCGTGCGCAAGCGGGGGATCGGCGCGCTGCGGGTGATGACCTCGAGCGGGGGTACGCGCGCGCCCGCCGCCGCGGCGGCGCACGCGGCATCGCTGGCGCTCTCGGGCCCGGCGGGTGGCGTGGTCGGGGCGCGTCTGGTCGGCGCCGCCGTCGGCCAGTCCGATCTGCTCACACTGGACATGGGCGGGACGAGCGCCGACGCGAGTCTCGTGGTCGGGGGCGCCCCCCTCGCCGACGGCGGAAGCACGGTCGGCGGCGTCCCGCTCGCGTTGCCCGCGGTGCTGATCGAGACCGTGAGCGCCGGCGGCGGCAGCATCGCGCGCGTGGACGAGGGTGGAGCCCTGCGCGTCGGGCCGGAGAGCGCCGGGGCGGTCCCGGGCCCGGCGTGCTACGGGCGCGGCGGCGAGCGGCCCACCGTGACCGATGCCTGCGTGGCGCTGGGGTGGCTCGACGCGGACAGCCCGCTGGCCGACGAGGTGCGGCTCGACCCGGCGGCCGCGGAGCGGGCTCTGCGTCAGCTGGGCCCCGCCGCCGGGAGCGATTCCGCACGGATGGCCGCGGGGATCGTCGCCGTGGCCGGCGCCGTCATGGCCCGCGCCCTGAAACGGGTGAGCGTCGCGCGTGGCCTCGACCCGCGCCGCATGGCGTTGTTGCCGTTCGGCGGCGCGGGGGGCCTGTTCGGGTGCCAGCTGGCCGAGGCACTGGGGATGGGCACGATCGTCATCCCGCCGCATCCGGGCGCGCTATCCGCGCTGGGGCTCGCGGCGGCGGACGAGCGCGCCGATCTGCTCGCGTCGTTCCACCGTCCCCTGGACGGTCTCGAGCCGCGGGCGCTGGCTCTCGCGTTCGGACCGCTGCTCGCGGAGGGCGCACGACAGATACCCGGTGGCGCGCTGCCGCGCTTTGCCGACTGTCGCTTCGCGGGCCAGGGCTACGAGGTGACGATCCCGGTCGACAGCGACGACCCGGCACGGATTCGTGACGCGTTCCTGGCGGCGCACCGCCGGCGCTACGGACACGCAGGCGGCGGCCTGGCGCTGGAGATCGTGAATCTGCGCGTCGTGGCCCTGCGCGAGGGACCGCTGCCGCGCTTCGCGGGCGAGACCCGCACCGGGCGGCGGCCGGTGGGGCCGCGCGCCTTCGTCGTGCGCGGGGAGCGGGTCACGGGTTCCGTCTGGTCGCTCGACGAGCTCGCAGCAGGCGTGACGATTCAGGGTCCTGCGATCCTGGCCGGCCGCGACGCGACCGCGCTCGTCGAGCCCGGCTGGTGCGGCACGGTGCACGCGTCGGGCGCGGTGCTCCTGGTGCGCACGTGAGCCTCGACGCCGTGGGCCTCGAGGTGATGGGGCACGCCTTCGCCTCCGTCGCGGAGGAGATGGGGCTGGTGCTGATTCATTCGGCGGTCTCGCCCAACATCCGGGAGCGACGCGACTGCTCCGCGGCCCTGTTCGACGCCGCCGGCGAGATGATCGCCCAGGCGGCCCACATTCCGGTGCATCTGGGCGCGCTGCACGAGTCCGTCGCCGCCGTGCGGGCACTGTCCCCCGCGCCGGGCGAGGTCTTCATCTTGAACGATCCCTACGCCGGCGGGTCGCACCTCCCGGACATCACGCTCGTCGGTGCGGTGGAGGTGGACGGCGCGGTGGGCGGCTACGGCGTGGTGCGGGCGCACCATTCTGACGTGGGCGGCATGCAGGCGGGGAGCATGCCCGCGGGGGCGCGCGACATCTTTGCCGAGGGCGTGGTCGTGCCGCCACTCCTCCTCACGCCCGAGGTGGAGCGCTTCCTCCTCGCCAACGTGCGGACCCCGGAGGCGCGCCGCGCCGATCTCGCGGCCCAGCGCGCCGCGGTGGAGCGCGGCGCGGACGACCTGCGCGCGCTCGCGGCGCGCCACGGCTGGGCCGTGCTGCGCGAGGCCGCCCGCGACCTCCAGGCGTACGCCGAGCGGCGGGCCCGCCAGGCGCTGGCACGCGTCGAGGCGACCGGGCTCACCGCCACCGACTGGTTGGAAGGCGACGGCGTCGACGACCGAGACCTGGCGATTCAGGTCCGCGTGGACATCCGGGACGGTGTGTTCCACGCGGATTTCACCGGCACCGCGCCCGCCGCGCGCGGCAACGTCAACTGCCCGCTCGCCGTCGCGCGCTCGGCGGTGCTGTTCGTGGTGCGTACGCTGTTGCCCGAAGACGTGCCGACGAACGGCGGCGTGACCCGCGTCGTGCGGGTCACGGCGCCCGAAGGCTGCCTGGTGCACGCCCGCTTCCCGAGCGCGGTGGCTGCGGGCAACGTGGAGACGTCACAGCGTATCGCGGACACCGTGTTCCTCGCGCTCGCGAACGGCGGTCTCTCCGTTCCGGCGCAAGGGCAAGGCACCATGAACAACGTCACCTTCGGCGGGATCGGGGTTCGGGGGTCGGGGCTCGAAGCAGGCTGGACCTACTACGAGACCATGGGCGGCGGCCAGGGAGCGAGCCCCGGCGCTCACGGACCGTCGGGCGTGCACGTCGGCATGTCGAACACGCGGAACACGCCCGTCGAGGTGCTCGAGATGGAGTATCCCTTGCGGATCCGGTCCTACGGCGTGCGTCGGGGGAGTGGCGGGGCGGGCAAGTGGATGGGCGGAGCAGGGGTGACGCGGGAATTCGAAGCGCTCGCCCCCATGGACGCGAGCTTTCTCTCGGAACGGCGGCGCCACGCCCCTTGCGGCGCGGGCGGTGGCGGCGCGGGCGCCCCGGGTCGCACCCTCGTCAACGGCGTCCCGCTTCCGCCGAAGGTGAGCACGCCGCTCGCGCCCGGCGACGTGGTGCGCGTCGAGACACCGGGCGGAGGCGGGTGGGGACAACCTGAACCAGGAGGCGAGCGATGACGTGGGTGCTCGTGGCGATGATCGGTCTCGTGGCCGGCGTGGTGTCGGGCCTGTTCGGCGTGGGTGGGGCGATCGTGATCATCCCGGGGCTGGTGCTCGTCGCCAAGCTGCCCCAGCACACCGCCAACGGCACCTCGCTCGCCGCGCTGCTGCTCCCGGTCGGATTGCTCGGGGCGATGGAATACTACCGGCGGGGCCAGGTGAACGTGCCGTACGCGGCGATCATCGCCGCGGGGTTGTTCTTCGGCGCCCTGCTCGGAGCGAAGCTGGCGGGGACGCTGTCGGACGCGGCGCTGCGGAGGGCGTTCGGCGTGTTCCTCATGATCGTGGCGGTCCGGCTCCTGGTCCGCTAGGTGTTCGCTTCGAACACCTTGGCATCCACGAACAGCCGGAACAGCTCCTGGTCGAGCTGGCCGGCGCGCACCTCCTCCACCATGATGTCGAGGGCGCGGGCGGGCGCCACTGCGGACTTGTAGGGGCGGTCGGCGGCGGTCAGGGCGTCGTAGATGTCGCTGATCGTCATCATGCGGGTTTGAATCGGGATCGCCTCACCCGTCACACGCCGGGGATAGCCTCCACCGTCGAGCTTCTCATGGTGCCCGTAGGCGATCATGGGCACGTGCTGCAGCTCGCGGGTCCAGGGAATCTGCTGCAGGAAGCGGTAGGTGTTGGTGACGTGGCTTTCGATCTCCTGCCGCTCGCCCTCGTCGAGCGACCCCTTGGGGATCGTGAGGTAACGCATCTCCTCGTCGCTCAAGTAGGTCCTCTGCTCGCCCGACAGATCCTGATAGGTGCAGCGGGCCAGGGTGAGCAGCTCCTCGAACCGCTCTGCCGGCAGCACCGTCGGCTCGTTCGCCCGCAGCACGGCGTTGAGAAAACGGTCCGGGATTTCGACTTCGCGGGCATGCTCGGCCGCGAGCTCCGTGAGGAACTCCTCGTACCCCTGGCGGCCGTGCGCCTCGAGAAACTCGGCGCGCCGCCTCCAGAACTCCCGCTCCGCCGTGCGCCGCACGAAGTCGTGACGCTGCCGGATGAGCTCGAGTTGGAGTGGATAGAGCTTCTTCGCTTTGACGAGCACCTGCTCACGCACGCCCACCTTCCCGAAGTCGTGCAGCAGCCCGGCGTAGCGCAGCTCGCGGATCTGCTCGCGCGTGAAGCGCACGCCCTGGTAGGCGCCGTCGCCTGCGCGGTCCACCACCACGGCGAGGCCCACCGTCATGTTGGCCACGCGTCCCGAGTGGCCGAAGGTGGTGGGGTCGCGCTGCTCGATCGCGTGCACCGCCGCCTTGACGAACCCTTCGAACAGCCGTTCGATCTCCTCGTACAACCGGCTGTTCTCGATGGCGACCGCGGCCTGGCCGGCGAGCGCGGTGACGAGCTCCACGGTGCGCTTCGAGTACGGCACGACCTGGCCGTCGACGTCCGCGGGAGTCGCGAGCACCGCTTCGGGGTTGCGCTTGCGGTTGATCAGCTGCAGCACGCCGATCACGTCTTCCTTGTGATCCTTCATGGGGATGACGAGCATGGACTTGGTGCGATAGCCGTACCGCTCGTCGAACGAGCGATTGATGCTGTACTCCACGTCGGGCGGCAGAAAGTACGCGTCATCGATCACGAGCGGCTCACCCGTCACGGCGGTATAGCCCGCGAGGCTCGAGCGGTCGACGGGAATCGTGAACTCGATGAACGGCGCCTCGGGCTTGGAATAGGTCTGCGCCAGCCGGAAGCGCAGGCGCTTCTGACCCTGCTCGCCGGTTTCGACGAGGTAGAGGCTGCCGGCGTCGGAGGACGTGATGCGGCGGGCCTGCGTGAGGATGAGGTCGAGCAGGGACTTCACGTCGCGCTCGGTGCCGAGCGCGACGCCGATGCGGGTGAGCTCCCCGATCTCGCGGCTGCGGCTCGCAGCCTCGGCCCGGGCCCGAGCGGTCTCGACGCGGGCGGCGGCCTCGCGATACCCCGCCCGCACCGCTACCAGCAGCTGCCGGGCGCCGACGGGCTGGCGCACGAACCCCGAGAGCAGCTCGGCCGGCATCTCCGGCGGGACGTCCGCCTCGCCGTTGCGGCCCAGGGCCACGATCGCGCCACCCGCGTCGACGAAGGCGCGCAGCACGTCGAGTGGAAACGCGGAACGGCTTTCGGAGTCGAGCACGAAGACACTCGGCCGCTCGTCCACCGCGAGGTCCCGCGGCAGACGGGCCTGGCGCGTTTCGATTTGAGCGCGCTCGAGCGCGGGCCCGACACTTGTCGGATCCCACGCGGAGGTGTGGAGCAGCAGGTACCTCATGACGGGGAGCCCGCGCGCCCGGTCACCCGGCCGTCACGAGGTCTTGACGCGCTGCAGTCCCTGCTGCGCCTCGGCGTACTCCGGGAACACGGCCAGCGCCTTCTGGTACATCTCCACCGCCTTGTCCCGTTGCCCGCGGTCCTGAAACAGCAGCGCCTTGGAGTAGAAGGTCAGGGCCTCCGTCGGCACCTCACGGCCCATCTGCTGGTCGGAGGCCTGCTTGGGCAGCGGTGGCAGGTTGGCGTCCTTCATGAGGCGGCCCGACACGTTCCGAATCAGGTCGAATAGGTGGTCCCGCTGCATGCGGTCGGATTCGACCTTGACGATCTCGCTCGTTTCCACGTTGATCATCCGCGCGTCGAGGCGGAAGTCGCCGTAGAAATCGATGAACGCGCCCGTGATCACGTAGCGCGCCCCGACGAGCTTCCCGACCTTGGCCGCGGTTTCCGGGCTCACCTTGCCCGAGGCGGCCAGGTTCTGTTCCGCGACGAGCTTTTCGATCTGCTCGCGCTCCACCACCCGGGCCGAGGGATTCGCCGCCAGCTCGGAAATCATCATGCCAGCGATCCCCTTCTCGAGCGCCTCGAAGTTCTCCTTGTCCTGGCCGTACGAGCCGCTGTTGTCGAACGGCAGGACGGCGATGCCCGGCCGCGTGTCCTGGCCGCGCCCCTGGGCGGAGAGTCCCGCCCCCACGGGCGCCAGCAGGACGAGAGACACGACGGCGGCTAGCGAACCCGAACGCATACGATGAGCTCCCGAATCAGAGTGGATCACAGGGTCAGTGTCATCCCTTCCTGCGCCGCCACCACTTCGGCCGGCAACCCCTTCACCCGGGCCTGGCGGCGGGCCGCGGCGACCAGCGCATCGATGGCCTCGTCCCCGTGCTCCGGCTCGTGGTGGAACAGGACCAGGCGCTGCACACCCGCTTCGCCGGCCAGGGCGACTGCTTCTTCGAACGTCGAATGGCCCCAGCCGCGATGCTCTTCCAGCTCCTCAGGGGTGTACATGGCGTCGTGAATCAGCAGGTGTACCCCGTCGAGAAAGGCCACGAACTCCTTGCGCCACGATGCCGGTGTGCTGTAGCGGCCGCCTGCGCCGAGCTCGTTGTCCGTGATATAGGCCATGCTCGGGCCCCCTGCGGCCGGCGTCAGCCGGTAGCCGAGCGTCGTCCCCGGATGGCGCAGCCGGATGGCCCGCACGCGGAACGTGCCGACCGTGAACTCTCCGGGCTCGACCTGCTGGACCGTGAGCTTCGCCGACAGCGCGTCGAGCGGCACCGGGAACACCGCCGGGTCCATTTGCTGGCGCAGGATCGCCTCGAGCGAGGTCGTCCCCTGGCGATCTCCGCTTGCACGGCGCCGTTCTGCCGCTCCACCAGCTCGCGCCCCAGCGCCCGGATCCCCGTGCCGGCGTCGAGGATCACGAGCTGGCCGTGGGCGTCCCCGCCCCCGCCCCCGCCCCCGGTGCCCTCCACCGCGACGCAGGGGGTGTTGCCGCCATAGCGTGCGGTGTGGGCGCCAGGGGTAGGGATCGACCCCCGCGTTCCCCAGAAGGTTACCGTGTAGGCCATGCCTCCCGACACCGCCGCACCTGTGGCTAAGTTATGGAAAATTCGAGAGCTACGAGGTGACGCACCTCACGACCGGCCGGCCGAGGCTTCCAGCGCGGCGCGGTCGCGAATCAGGATCTCGCGACGGCTGATTTCGATGAAGCCTTTATCCACCAGCTCGCGCATGGTGCGGCTCACCGTCTCGCGGGAGGACCCGATCATCTGCGCGATGGTGTGGTGGGTGAGCCGGCGCGTGATGCGGTCCGAGCGGGCCTCGTCGGCGAGATCGAGCAGCAGCTGTGCCACGCGCCCGTTCACGTCCAGCAACACCAGCGAGCCGACCTTCTCGTCCACGCGTCGGAGGCGGCGCGACAGCTCGCGCAGCAACCCCATCGCGATTCCCGGCGACTGCTGGAGAATGGCCTGAAAGTCCTCGCGCCGGATCACGAGCAGGTTCGAGTCCTCCATCGCGATCACGTGCGCCGAGCGTGGCTCCTCGTCGATGAGCGACATCTCGCCGAAGAAGTCGCCTTCGCCCAGGACGGACAGGATGACCTCGCGTCCGTCCTCACCGATCAGCACGACTTTCACCTGGCCGGTGGCGACGATGTACAGGGCGTCACCCGGGTCGTCTTCGAACAGGATCACGGAATTGCGGGGATAACTCCGCTCGCGGGTGATCTCGGCCAGCCGGTCGAGCTCCGGGGCTGCGAGCTGGCTGAACAGCGGCACCTTCTGGAGGATGGCCGTTACCGACACGATGGGTTTCCCCTTACGCCTGGTGGGTGGATGGTCGCGCAAGCTTACGTCCAAGCCTAGGCGCTGTCAATTCGGCGCGCGCGCGACGCTTGCCGCCAACTTGCGGCGCCAGTTATATTTCCATACTTCGTGCCGTTCGACTTCCAGTCAAGGATCGTGTGCAGTGAAACCCGGAATTCACCCTGCCTACAACCGAGCGACCGTGCAGTGCGCCTGCGGCAACAGCTTCGTGACGCGCTCCACGGTGCCCGTGATTCACGTCGAGGTCTGCGCCAAGTGCCACCCCTACTTCACCGGCAAGCAGAAGCTGATGGACACGGCCGGGCGGGTGGAGCGCTTCCGCCAGAAATACGGGACGGAGAAGGCCGCCGGGTAACGCGTGGAGGCCCGACTCCGCCAGGCGCTCGCACGGGCGGAGGAGGTCGCCCGAGAGCTGGCCGACCCCGAGACCGCGCGGAATCCGGCCAAGCTGAGGCAGCTGGGCCGCGAGCACGCCCGTCTCGACCAGATCCGTCAGGTCCACGACCGGCTCGACCGGCTGGGGCAGGAGCTCGCGCAGGCGCGCGAGGTGCTGCAGGACCGCGACCCCGAGCTGTCGCAGCTCGCCCGTGCCGACGTGGAGCGGTTGCGTCCGGAGATCGCCCGCCTCGAGCAGCGGCTCGCGGAGCTGCTCACCCCGGCCGACCCGCTGGATGACCGCGACGCGATCGTGGAGATCCGTGCCGGCACGGGAGGCGACGAGGCGGCGCTCTTCGCCGCCGAGTTGTTTCGAATGTACACGCGGTTCTGCGAGCGGCGGGGGTGGAAGGTCGAGGTCGTCTCCCTCTCCGGGGGGAATCTCGGGGGTCTGAAGGAAGCCATCTTCGCCGCCCGCGGTCCCGGTGTGTACGGCACGCTGCGCTACGAATCGGGTGTTCACCGCGTGCAGCGCGTCCCGGTCACGGAAGGGCAGGGCCGGATCCATACGTCGGCCGCCACCGTGGCCGTGCTCCCCGAGGCGGAGGAGGTCGACGTCAAGATCGAGGAGAAGGATCTCCGGATCGACGTGTTCCGTTCCCAGGGACCGGGCGGTCAGAGCGTCAACACGACCGACAGCGCCGTGCGCATCACGCACCTCCCTACGAATCTCGTGGTCCAGTGCCAGGACCAGAAGAGCCAGCTGCAGAACAAGATCAAGGCGCTCGAGGTGCTGCGCTCGCGCCTGCTCGACAAGGTCATCGCCGAGCACGAAGCCGCGCGCGCCCGCGAGCGACGCGCGCAGGTGGGCACCGGCGATCGCTCGGCCAAGATCCGGACCTACAACTTTCCCCAGAATCGCGTCACCGACCACCGCATTCACTACACGGTGCACAACCTCTCCGAGGTACTGGACGGCAACCTCGACGATCTGATCAACGCGCTCCGGCTCGCCGGCGAGAAGGAGCGCCTCAGTGCCTGAGCGCGCCGCGCACCCGGCCCACCCAGGGTCGATCGGTGAGGCGCTGGACGAAGCGATCGCGCGCCTCGCGCGGGCGCGGATAGGCGATCCGCGCCGTGAGGCGTTGGCCATGTGGGCCGCCGTGAAGGGCGGCGGGATGAAGCCCGGCGCCGTATGGCTCGAGCGGGCGCGCGAGCCCGCGCCCGACGTGGCGCGGCGCTTCGAGGACGCGCTCGATCGGCGCCTGGGCGGCATGCCGTTCGCATATGCCGTGGGCCGAACCGGGTTCCGCACGCTCGACCTCGAGCTCGATCGGCGCGCCCTGATCCCGCGGCCGGAGACCGAGGGGTTGGTGGACCTGGTCCTGCGAGAAGCCGGGCAAGGGGAAACGGGAAAGGGGAAACGTGGGGTGGCCGCCGACATAGGGACCGGGTGTGGATGCATCGCGCTGGCCCTGGCCGTTGAAGGCCCCTTCGAGCGTGTGATTGCTGTGGACTCCTCGTCCGACGCGGTGGCCTTGGCGCGCGAGAACGTGGCGCTGGTGCGACCGCCGGTCCCGGTCGAGGTGCGCGCGGGCGACCTGCTCGCCCCGCTCGCGGGCGAGCGGTGTCGTGCCATCGTCTCCAACCCACCGTACCTGACCGAGGCCGAGTACCTGGGCCTCGACCCGTCGGTGGGGCAGTTCGAGCCGCGCGACGCGCTGGTGAGTGGCCCGGACGGGCTCGCCGCGACGCGGGCCCTGCTCGTGGGGGGTCGCGGGGTGCTCGAGCCCGGCGGACTGCTCGCCCTGGAGGTGGATGAGCGGCGCGCGGAGCGCGTCGCGCGGCTCGCCCGGGAGCTGGCCTGGTCGCGGGTGACGGTGTACGACGACTTGTTCGGCCGGGCGCGCTACGTGCTGGCCATCCTCGAGGAGGACGCGTGATCGACGAGAAGGCGCAGGAACTGGGGCGGCTGCTGGGCCAGAGCGACGAGTACAAGACCCTGCTCCGGGCCAGCGACCGGATGAAGGAGGATGCGACCTGCAAGCAGCTCCTCGCCGACGTCGAGCGCATCGGGCAGGAGATCGAACGGGCGACCCAAGACGGCCGCGAGCCCGCGAAAGAGCAGGTGGAGCGCTACGATCGGGCGCTGCAGAGCGTCCAGGCCAATTCGGTGTACCAGCAGGTTGTGGCCGCGCAGGCCAACTTCGAGAAGCTGATGGCCAAGGTCAACGCGCGCATCTACGACGGCATGAAGCAGGGGGCGGCGAGCCCCATCATCACGCTGGGGTGACGGTGTTCATCGTGGTGGAGGGGCCCGAGGGCGCGGGGAAGTCGACGCTGGTGCGCTCGCTCGCGGCCCGCCTGCACGCGGAGGGCCGCCCGCCCCGGCGGCCGAGCTGTTCCTGTTTCTGACGGCCCGCGCCGATCTGGTCCATCGGATCATCCGGCCGGCGCTCGACGCGGGCGACGTCGTGGTGGCGGACCGCTTCGACCTCTCGACCCTGGCCTACCAGGTCGCGGGCGGCGGGCTGCCACGCGAAGAGGTGGCGCAGGCCATCCGGCTGGCGACCGGGGGTCTCGTGCCGGACGTCACGTTGGTGCTCGACATCCCGGTCGAGGTGGGACGAGAGCGGCAGCGGGCGGCGCACAAAGTGCAGGACCGGTTCGAGCGGCAGGACGAT
>QHTP01000001.1 GCA_003220855.1 Gemmatimonadota bacterium | reverse complement strand
GAGGTTGTGGAGGTCGGTGGAGGACGGGGGAGGTTGGGCCGATGCAACCTCCCCCGACGTTTTGGTCGTTGCGTTCCCGCCACAGCTACTACTAACAAACTAGTTGACAAACGTCCGCTCTCCTCCATATCATCTACTACAACGCTAGTAGATAGAGCCTCCTGTGCACATCAACTTCACCGACCGCGAGCTCGACGTCATGAGCGTCTTGTGGAACGCCCAGTCTGCGACAGTCGCGGAGGTTCGAGAGCGGCTGGCGGACGACCTCGCCTACACGACCGTCCTCACCGTGCTCCGCACCCTCGAGCAGAAGGGCCACGTCGCTCACACCGGGGAGGGACGCGCCCACCGCTATCGCCCGTTGGTCAAGCGGGCGGCCGCCGGCCGCAGCGCCCTGCGCCGAATCGTCGACAAGGTGTTCGACGGCTCGCCCGAGCTGTTGATGACCCAGTTAGTCTCTGACAAGAATCTGACTGACGAGGAGCTGCGCCGCCTGCGGAAGCTATTGGCGGAGCGGCTCCGGGAGAGGAAACCATGATCGCCGCCTGGATGCTGTACTGCGTCGCCATCGCCGTCCTGTTCGTCGTGGTCGGCGAGACGCTCGAGCGAGCGCTCCACCTGGCGGGTCGGGCCACGCGCTGGGCCTGGGTCGCAGCCCTCGCGGGCTCGTACCTCGTGCCTGGAGCGGCATTGTTTCGACCGAGTGCGTTCGGCGCGCTGTCGGTCCCGCTGGCGCGGCCCGTCGTCGCCGGACCGATCACCTCACAGCACTTGGGCGGCGCGCCTCCCCCGCCGACGCGGTCGTTCTCCCTCGGTGATCTCGACGCCGTGCTCGCGTGGGCGTGGGGACTCTCCTCCGCAGCACTGCTGTTTTCGCTCGGCGCCGCCGCGCTCCGGTTGGCAATGTTACGACGCGGCTGGCGCAGCGCCACCGTGGACGGGCGGGCCGTCCTCGTGTCGTCATGCTGACGCATGAGGACGAGCACGTCAGGGCGCGCGATCCCTGGCTGCTCGCCGCCGCCGCGGCAGCGGTCGTCCTGGCCCCCTGGAACCCGGTGGTGTGGTGGCAGGTGCGGCGTCTGCGGCTCGTCGTAGAAATGGATTGCGACGCCCGCGTGCTGGCGCGCGAGGGGGACGCACCCGAGTACGGTGAGCTATTGCTGCGTGTCGGACGGCGCCGCGCCCGACTGCCGCTGGGCGCTCCTGCGTTGGGCGAGCCGGCGTCGTTCCTCGCACGGCGGATCCGCCGCATGGTCACGGCGTTGCCGCGCTGGCGTTGGGCGGGTGCAACCGCGGCCGGCATGGTGGCGGCCGGCGCGATCTTCGCTGCTTGCGAGGCCCCAAGGCCGGTGGGGCCGAAAGCCGCGAGTGATCCATCAGCCGCAGTGAAAACAGAAGGCGGCCCCTACTCCCCAGATGCGATGTACCTGCAACGACTCGCGCACCAGTACCACGGGGAAGCGTTCGCGCACCCCCTCCCGGGCGCAGCGGTCGCGTTTGTGTTCGATGCCCACGGCAGTGTGATCAGCCATGCCGCGGGAGTGCGCGAAGCGCGCGATAAGGACTGCCTCGCCGTGGTCGACCGCCTGGTACCAGCGTTCCGTGCCAGCAAGTGGTCCTCAGGTGGATGCGCGGACGCCGCGGACAGGGGCGCGGTGGTCGTGTACTGGAAGAGGCTGAAGCCGGTCCAGGTGTCGGACGACGTATCCACCGAGTCGATGCTAGACGAGCGGCCGGTGTTCGTGTCGGGCCCGCCGCTACAGTATCCCACCTTGCTCCGCCAGGCCGGGATCCAAGGACGGGTGATGGTGCGAGCCATCATCGACACGACCGGCCGTGCCGAGCCAGCCTCGGTGCAGGTGGTCGAGAGTCCCCACCCAGGGTTCAATCAGGCCGCGAGGAACGCAGTCCTGCAAGCGCGCTTCAGCCACGGACGGTTTCGCGGACGGTCCGTTCGGGTGTTGATCGAATTTCCCGTCGAGTTTCGGATCCCGGGGTAGTTCCGCTAGCCGCGACCATCGAATCCCGTATATTGGGCGCCGTTCCGGCCGTCCGGGAAGGCGAACCTGTCGTGCGGGAGGGGCGTGATGGGCGCGATCTTCGATCTCGTCAAAGTGCTGTTCGAGCCGACAGCCGTGTTCGAGCGCGTGCGGGAGAAACCGCGCTTCCTCGCGCCGTTCCTCACCCTCGCCGTCGTCACCGTGGCGATCACCGCGCTGCAGCTGCCGTACACGAAGGCCGCGCTCGCGGCGCAGTTTGCCCAGACGCCCAACATGACGCCCGAACAGGCCCAGACCGGGATGAAATTCGCGGCCATCGGCATCGTGGTCGCCCCGATCGTTTACGGGCTGTTCCTGCTCGTCAATGCCCTCATTCTATGGGTGAGTACATCGGTCCTGGGCGGCGAAGGGAAGTTCACGACGCTGCTCAGCGTGACCACGTACGCGTCGATCACGTACACGCTGTTGCAGCTGATCGGAGTGGTGGTGCTGACGATGCGGGGCCCCGGCTCGATCACGAGCATGCTGGACTTGCAGCCGTCCCTGGGGCTCGACCTGCTCGCCCCCGACGCGAAGGGGTTCATGTTGGGCCTGCTGCGCGGCATCAACCCGTTCACGATATACGGTGTGTTCCTGACGGGGCTCGGGATCGCGGTGACCCACAAGACCTCGAAGGGGGTGGGATACACGGCGGCGACGATCCAGTTCATGGTCGCGCTATTGATCGGCGCCGCGCTGACTAGGGGTTAGACGGTCGCCCGCGTTCGGTTGATCACGCCCTGCTCCTCGAGCGCGGCCTGCGCAGCGGCCAGCCGGGCGATCGGCAGGCGGAACGGCGAGCACGACACGTAGTTCATTCCCACGTGGTGACAGAACTTCACCGACGCAGGGTCACCCCCGTGCTCCCCGCAGATCCCGATCTTCAGGTCGTTGCGGCTGCCCCGGCCCAGTCGCACCGCGAGCTCGATCAGCTTGCCGACGCCGTCTTGGTCGAGCACCTGGAACGGATCGTCCTTGAGAATGCCGTGCTCCACGTAGAACGGCAGGAAACGACCGGCGTCGTCGCGTGACAGGCCGAAGGTCGTTTGTGTCAGATCGTTGGTCCCGAACGAGAAGAAATCGGCCTCTTTCGCGATCTCGTCCGCGGTGAGCGCGGCGCGCGGCAGCTCGATCATCGTCCCGACGAGGTAGGGCACCGCGCGGCCCTCGGCCTGGAACACGTCCCGCGCCACCCGGCGCACGATGTCGGTCTGGCGCCGCAGCTCCTCGACCAGGGCGACGAGCGGGATCATGACCTCGACCGTCACCTTCTGGCCGCGGCTCACGACCCGGCACGCTGCCTCGAAAATCGCCCGGGCCTGCATCTCGGTGATTTCGGGATAGGTGATGCCGAGGCGGCAGCCGCGATGCCCCAGCATCGGGTTCGCCTCGACGAGCGACGCGACCAGGCGCTCCAGCCGCGCCGCGGGCAGCTTCATGGCGCGGGCCAGCGTCCCCACCTCGTCTTTCCCGTGCGGCAGGAACTCGTGCAGCGGCGGATCGAGCAGGCGGATCGTCACGGGGTACCCGCTCATCGCTTCGAACAGGCCCTCGAAGTCGGCACGCTGCATCGGGAGCAGCTTGGCCAGCGCCGTGCGGCGGCCCGGCTCGTCCGGGGCCACGATCATCTCGCGCATGGCGATGATGCGGTCGCCCTCGAAGAACATGTGTTCGGTGCGGCACAGCCCGATCCCTTCGGCACCGAACTCCCGCGCGCGCTGCGCGTCGCTCGGAATGTCGGCGTTGGCGCGCACCCGCAGGCGCCGCCGCTCGTCCGCCCAGGCCATCAGCTTGGTGTAGTGGATGCCGACCTTGGGCTCCACCAGCTTCGCGGCCCCCAGGATCACGCGGCCTGTGGTGCCGTCCACCGTGATCACCTGGCCCTTTTTCACGACCCTGCCGTTGGCGCGCAGCCGGCCCGCCTGGGGATCGACTTCGATGTCCGTGGCACCTACCACGCACGTCTTTCCCATGCCGCGCGCCACGACCGCCGCGTGGCTCGTCATGCCGCCGCGCGCGGTGAGCACGGCCTGGGCCGCTACGATGCCGTGAAAGTCTTCAGGCGACGTCTCCGGCCGGATGAGGATCACCTTGCGGCCGCGCTTCGCGAGCGTCTCCGCCTCGTCCGCGTCGAACACGGCCTCGCCCATGGCGGCCCCCGGCGACGCCGGCAGGCCCTTGGCCACCACCGTGACGGCCGCGCGCGGATCGACCATGGGGTGAAACAGCTGGTCCAGGTCCTGGGGAGGGACGCGCTGCACGGCCTCGTCGGGGGTGATTAGGCCCTCGTCCACCATCTCCACGGCGGTGCGCACCGCCGCGAGCCCCGTGCGCTGCGCCCGGCGCGTCTGCAGCATGAACAGCCGGCCGTGCTCGAAGGTGAATTCGATATCCTGCACGTCCCGGAAGTGGCGCTCGAGCTTGTCCGCGATCCGCTCGAGCTCGCGGTACACCTTGGCGAGCGCGCCGCGCTTCATCTTGGCGATGGGCTCCGGCGTGCGCGCGCCCGAGACGACGTCCTCGCCCTGCGCGTTGGCGAGGAAGTCGCCGTTCAGCACGTTCTCGCCCGTGCGGCAGTCGCGCGTGAACGCCACGCCGGTCCCTGAATCGTCGCCCATGTTGCCGTACACCATGGCGACCACGTTGACCGCGGTGCCAAGGTCGTCCGGAATGCCGTGGACCCTGCGGTAATCCAGCGCCCGGCGCGTGCGCCAGCTCTTGAACACCGCTTCGATCGCGCCCCACAGCTGCGTGTAGGGGTCGTCGGGGAACGGGGCGCCGCGTTTGGCCTGGATGATGGACTTGAACTCGCGCACCACGGCCGCCAGTTCGTCGGCCGGCAGGTCGATGTCGCGTCCGACCTTGCAGCGCGCCTTGAACTCCTCCAGCACCTCGGCGAACGGCTCCTTGCCGAGATCGAAGACCACGTCGCCGTACATCTGGACGAACCGCCGGTACGAGTCGTAGGCGAACCGCGGGTTCTTGGAGCCCGCGATGAGCCCCTCCACGGTCGCGTCGTTCAAACCCAGGTTGAGGATGGTCTCCATCATGCCGGGCATCGACACCGCGGCCCCCGAGCGCACCGACACGAGCAGCGGGTTTTTCGGATCGCCGAACTTTTTCTTGCTGATGCGCTCGAGCTGCTTCAGGTGGCGGTCGACTTCTTCGCGCAGCTCATCGGGGAAGGTGCCCTGCTCCAGGTAGGTGAGACACAGCTTGGCGGAGATCGTGAACCCGGGCGGGACCGGCAGGCCCAGGTTCGCCATTTCGGCGAGGCCCGCGCCCTTGCCGCCCAGGATGTCGCGCATGGCGGCGGAGCCGTCGGCCCGGCCCGGTCCGAAGAAGTACACCCACCGCTCGAGCGCCGGCACGGGCGCATCAGACCGCGAGGGGATGCAGCGGCGCGGCGTGCCGCGCCCCCGCCAGATCGTCTTCCGGAATGTCGGTGGGGTAGTCGCCCGAGAAGCAGGAGTGACAGAAGTCCGCGGGATCGCCGCCGGCCGCCCGGAGCATCCCGTCGAGCGAGAGGTAGCCGAGCGTGTCGACGCCCAGGTGGGCGCGGATCTGCTCGACGCTGTTGCTCGACGCGATCAGCTCTTTCTTACTGGGCGTGTCGATGCCGTAATAGCAGGGCCCGGTGATCGGCGGCGACGCCACGCGGAAATGCACCTCCGTGGCACCGGCCTGGCGGATGAGCTGCACCAGAGCCCGGCTCGTGGTCCCACGTACGATCGAGTCGTCCACCACCACGACCTTCTTTCCCGCGAGCACCCCCCGCACCGGGTTGAACTTGATCTTCACCTTCGCCATGCGGTCGGCCTGGGCGGGATGGATGAACGTGCGGCCGACGTAATGGTTGCGGATCAGCGCATGCTCGAGCTTGACACCCGATTGCTCGGAGAACCCTAGCGCCATGGCGTTGGACGAGTCGGGCACCGAGAAGACGCAGTCGGCCCCCGGGGCGGGGTGCTCGCGCGCGAGCTCCCGGCCGAGCGCCCGCCGGACCCCGTCCACGGAGCGGTGGAACACGGTGCTGTCGGGCCGGGAGAAGTAGACCAGCTCGAACACGCAGCGGCGGTGCGGGCGTCTGGCCAACCGCGGCAGGGAATCCACGTCCGCGCCGTGAATGCGCACGAAGTCGCCGGGCTCGAGCTCCCGCACCAGGGTGGCGCCCGTGATGTCGAGCGCGCAGGTCTCGGAGGCCACCACCCAGCCACGCCCCAGCCGGCCGAGCACGAGCGGGCGGAAGCCGCGCGGATCCACGATCGCGTATAGCGTGCGTCCCACGGTGATCAAGAGCGAGTAGGCCCCCTCGACGCGCTCCAGGGCGTCGAGCAGCTGGTCTTCCGGCTCGCGCGCCTCGGAGCGGGCGATCAGGTGCACCAGCACTTCGCTGTCGGATGAGCTTTGGAAAATGGAGCCTTTGGCGACGAGATCGGAGCGGAGCTGGACGGCGTTGGTGAGGTTGCCGTTATGGGCCAGCGCCAGCGGGCCCTCGCGGTAGCCGGCGAGCATCGGCTGCGCGTTGGCGAGCACTGATGTGCCGGCGGTCGAATAGCGGGCGTGTCCGATGGCGACGTCGCCGGGCAGCTCGCTCAGGACTCGCTCGCTGAACACGTCGGAGACGAGCCCCATCCCGCGGTGCGACCGGGCGACGCCCTCGCCGTTCACGACCACCATGCCCGCGGACTCCTGCCCCCGGTGCTGCAGGCTGTACAGCCCGAGGTAGGCGACGCGTGCCGCGTCGGGGACGCCGGTGACGCCATCGATGCCGCACATCCGCTTGTCAGTCTCCCATGCGTCGGGGAAGTGCCGTGAAATGTACCTGCCGCAACCGGTCTACGGGGTGCTCGACTGCCGTATCGCGCAGTCGCATCCGGAGGGCGCCCCCGCGCTCGTCCACCGTCCCGATGGCCTGCGCCGGCACGCCCAGCTCCTGCGCCAGCGCCGCGACGGCGGTCGCCCGCTCGGGGGCGCAGGTGACGACCGCGCGTCCGTGCGACTCGCTGAACAACAGCGCCTCGGCCGTAAGTCCCACGCCGTACGCCGTAAGATCGACGTCGAGGCCGAAGCCCGTCTGCTCGTACGGCCCGCCCATCGCGACCTCCGCCAGCGCGACACCGAGGCCGCCCTGGGAGCAGTCGTGCGCCGAGTGAAACAGGCCGCGCTCCGCCCCCGCCACGAGGTAGTCGACGAGCCGTCGCTCCCGCACCAGGTCCACGCGCGGGGGCGTGCCGCCCGCGAATCCGTACACGGCCTCCCACAGCTGCGACGCGCCCAGCTCGGCGCGCGTCTCGCCCAGCACGAAGATCGCGTCACCCCGCGCCCGCGCGTGGCTCGGCACCGCCCGCTCCACTCGTGACAGCAGGCCGACCATCCCCACGACCGGTGTCGGATCGACCGCGCCTGTGGGACTCTCGTTGTAGAACGAGACGTTCCCGCCCGTGACCGGCGTGTCGAGCGCGCGGCAGGCGTCGGCGATCCCGCGGCAGCTCTCCTTGAACTGATGGAACACCGCCGGGCGCTCGGGGCTGCCGAAGTTGAGGCAGTCGGTGATCCCGAGGGGCCGGGCGCCGCTGCACGCCACGTTGCGCGCCGCTTCCGCCACCGCGGCCTTGCCTCCCTCGTACGGGTCGAGGCGGACGTAGCGGCTGTTGCCGTCCACGGTCACCGCGAGACCGAACGCCGCGTCCCGCACGCGAACCACGCCCGCGTCGCCGCCCGGCCCGAGCACGGTGCTCGCCTGAACGGTGGAGTCGTATTGCTCGTAGACCCAGCGCTGGGACGCGATGGGGGGATGGTCGAGCAGCGTAAGGAGCGCCTCGGCGGGAGGCGGGATGCGAGATGCGGGATGCGGCGTCGCGCGGCGCAACTCGGCGATCGCCGGATCCTCCTGCGCCTCCGGCTGGTAGACCGGGCAGTCGTCGATCAGTCGCCGACCGGGGATCTCGACCACCACGTGCTCGCCCCAGGTGGCGCGGTACATGCCGTCGTCCGTGACGCGCCCGATCGGTGTGGCACTGAGCTCCCACTTCGCAGCGATCGCCTCGACCTGCGCCACCCGGTCCGCCTTCGCCACCACCAGCATCCGCTCCTGCGATTCGGAGAGCAGGATCTCGTAGGGGGTCATCCCCGGCTCGCGCGTGGGCACGCGGGCCAGGTCGATCTCCACACCGACGCCTCCCTTCGCCGCCATCTCCGCCGACGAGGACGTAAGGCCCGCCGCTCCCATGTCCTGGATCGCCACGATGTGCCCGGAGGCGATCAGCTCGAGGCTCGCTTCGAGCAGCAGCTTTTCCGTGAACGGGTCGCCCACCTGCACCTGGGGACGCCGCTGCTCGCTCTCGCGGGTCAGCTCCTCTGAGGCGAACGACGCACCGTGGATGCCGTCGCGCCCGGTGCGCGATCCGACCACGAGCAGCACGTTGCCGACGCCGTGCGCCGCCGCCGTGATGAGGTCCTGCTCGCGCAACAGCCCGACGCACATGGCGTTGACGAGCGGATTGCCGCCGTAGCTCGGCCCGAAGTCGACCTCACCGCCCAGCGTCGGCACGCCCACGCAGTTGCCGTAGTCGCCCACGCCTTTGACGACGCCGGCGCAGAGGTAGCGGTGGCGCGCGTCGTCGAGCGAGCCGAAGCGCAGGCTGTTGAGCAGCGCCACGGGACGCGCGCCCATGGTGAAGACGTCGCGCAGGATCCCGCCGGCACCCGTGGCCGCTCCCTGGTAGGGCTCGACGGCCGAGGGGTGGTTGTGCGACTCGATCTTGAACGCCACGGCCCACCCTTCGGGCAGCCGCAGCACGCCGGCGTTCTCGCCCGGGCCCTGCACGACCTGCGGCCCCGACGTGGGGAAGGTCTTCAGGATCGGGCGCGAGTGTTTGTAGGAGCAATGCTCGCTCCACAGGGCGGAGAACACGCCCAGCTCGGCGAAGGTGGGCGTCCGCCCCAGGAGGTCGGTGATCCGGTCGTATTCGGCGTCGCTGAGGTTGTGTTCGCGAACCAGCAGCGGTGTTATCGGCGGATCGCCCGGGAACGGGCTCGGCCCCCTCACGCGTCCGATGCCTTGGCCCCGGACACGCCGCGGAGCACGGCCCGGATCACGCGGGCAATTACGTTGGGTTGGGGGTGGGCGACCAGGTTCTCGGCCTCGCCCGCGTCGAACCACAACCCGTGGCAGTGCGTGCACTGATCGATCTGGATCCCGTGCCATTCGCCGGTGATGAGGTCGTAGCCGCACTTGGGACACTTCATGAAATGCGACCGGCGCTCGGCCTGCGCTGCCGCCTGTTGCGCGCTGGCGCGCTGCTGGCGCAGCAGCTCGGCATCACGCCGGGCGAAGTATTCCTCTTCGTTGCGGCTGGGCTTGTCGGTCATCGGTCTCCCGGCGTCGACGGTGACTTGACCGTCAGGGTGTCGCCACCGGGACGGGCGGGACCGTGCGGCGGCGTGGCGGCCGGCGACGACGACTGCCCGCTGTACCCGTGCCCGGGCCAGCGCAGCACCGCGTCCACCACCTGCCCATTCTGGAGGAACACTACGTCCTCGGTCCCGCACGTGTACTCGCATCCATTGCGGAAGTACAGGAACGTCATGTCCCCCTGGTGTCGCACCGCGATCGGCGGACCCCACAGCGTAAAGATGTCTTTCTCGCCCATCCCGGGAGCGATCGTTCCCGTGTCGGGCGACTCGTAGGGGACGTCGCGCGCGGGGCGAGCCACCTCGGGCGCCTGCGCCACGTGTCGGCGTCCAGCCGCCGGAGGAGTCGCGGCGGACGGAGCGGCCGGGGACGCGAGGGGCGTGTCGGCGCTCGCTCGGGCCACCGGAGGCGCGGGCTGCGGCGGCGTTGGAGCCCGACCGCGGCGCTGGGCGATCTTCGCCTCGATGGCCTGCTTGATCTTCGCGTACTGGTCGCTGACCTGCTTACACCCTGAGGTGGCGACCATCACGAGCGCGCACATCCACAGCGTGCTGCGTCGCATGTCGAGCCTCCATCGAAAGAAAGACACGAGCGCCG
Source organism: Gemmatimonadota bacterium (assembly GCA_003220855.1). Taxonomy (GTDB): domain Bacteria; phylum Gemmatimonadota; class Gemmatimonadetes; order Gemmatimonadales; family GWC2-71-9; genus AG41. The sequence goes on along the minus strand of QHTP01000001.1, from coordinate 5,882 downwards.
TCCTGGCCGCCCAGTGCCGGGGCGTTGCGGCGCTCCGGGTGCGGCATGATCCCCACCACGTTCTGGCCCGCGTTGGTCACGCCGGCGATGTCGTTGGTCGAGCCGTTCGGGTTGTCGCGCACGTAGCGCCACACCACCCGTCCCGTCGCCTCGAGCTCGGCGGCCGTACGCGCGTCCACCACGTAGCGCCCGTCTCCGTGCGCGATCGGGATCTCCAGGACCTCGCCGCGCTCGTACAGGCAGGTGAACGGCGTGTCGGTCTGCTCGACCCGCACCCAGGTGGGGCGCGACAGGAACCGCAGGCGGGCGTTCCGCATCAGGCCGCCCGGGAGCAGCCCGGCCTCGCACAGGATCTGGAACCCGTTGCAGATGCCGAGCACCGAGCCGCCGACGCGCGCGTGCTCGGCCACAGCCGTCATGACCGGGGAAAACCGCGCGATCGCGCCCGAGCGGAGATAGTCACCGTAGGAGAAGCCGCCGGGGAGGACGACGACGTCGGCCTGCCGCAACGTGGTGTCGCGGTGCCACACGAAATAGGCGTCCGATCCGGCGTCGCGGGCGGCGACGAGCGCGTCCACGTCGCAGTTGGAGCCGGGGAAGACGATCACCGCGACCCGCTTCATCGCGCGGCTCCCCCGCCGACCACGACGTCGTAGTCTTCGGTCACGGGGTTGGCGAGCAGGCGGTCGCACATGGCGCGGGCGCGCGCCAACGCCTCGTTGCGCGTCGCCGCCTTGACCTCGAGGACCAGATGCTTGCCCATACGAACCTGGGCCACCTCTCCGAACCCCAGGGCGTGCAGGGCGTGCTCCACCGCCAGACCCTGCGGGTCGAGCAGGGCGGCCCGGGGCATGACCCGCACCTCGACCCGGAACGCGCTCATGCCGGCCCTCCGCTCCGTCGATGCGGCGCGTCGCGATCGCCGTGCCGAGCGGGTTCGCGCTCTTCACCCTCTCCGTCGCCGTTCGAGATCACGATCGGCCCGGCGATCTCGGCTTCCTCGTCCTCGCCGACGTCAAAGAAGAAGCCGAGCACCGTCGCCCGCAGCACACCGTACGCCATATACGCGACACCCAGGGGGAAGAAGAACGCGTCGTGCTCGACTATCCCGAAGACCAGGATAAACAGAATCGTCGCGAGCCCCAAGAGCCCGCGCAGCGTCCGCACGCCTGCCCGCGGCAGGGTGGCGTACCGCACGTTGCTCACCATCAAGATGGTGAGCAGGATCATCAAGAACTGCATCAGGTGATGGCGCGGCAGGACGCGGAACACCTCCTGATACAGCGCGGTGGTGGTGAACGGATAGAACGTCGCCAGGGTCATGCCCGCCGCCGGCGACGGGAGGCCGATGAAGGAGCGTTTCGCCCGGCCCGCCTGCGTGACGTTGAAGCGGGCCAGCCGGATCGCCGCCGCCATCACGTAGAAGTAACAGAAGATCCACTCGGCCTGGCCGCCGCTCGCAAACTCCAGCTGATAGATGAGGAACGCGGGCGCGACGCCGAAGCTCACCACGTCCACCAGGCTGTCGAGCTCGGCGCCGAAGCGGGTGCCGGTCTTGGAGAGCCGGGCGACCCGGCCGTCCAGCGTGTCGAGGATACCGGCGAAGAAGATGTACCAGCCGGCCCGGTAGAACTCGCCGCGCGACGCGAGCACCATGGCCCAGATGCCGAAGAACAGGTTGAAGAGCGTGAACAGGCTCGGCACGACGATCACGACGCGCCGCATCGGAGTGGGGAAGGCCCTCACGACCCGTACTCCGCCAGCACGCTCGCCCCCGCCCACACCCGGTCACCCACGGCCACGCGCACCGCCGGCCGCGCGGCCACGGCGAGGAACACGTCCACGCGCGAGCCGAAGCGAATCATGCCCATGCGCTCCCCCTGGGTCGCGCGCGCGCCCACCGTGGGGTCGGTGACGATGCGCCGCGCGATGAGCCCGGCGATCTGGCGTACCAGCAACGGGCCGCGCGCGGCGCGCACGCCCACCGAGGCCTGCTCGTTGTCGAGGCTCGCCTTGTCGGAGGCGGCGTGCAGGAAGCGTCCCGGATTGTAGCGCACCAACTCCACCGTGCCCGTCGCCGGATAGCGGTTCACGTGCACGTCGAACACGCTCATGAAGATGGAGATGCGGGTCGCCTGGGCCTTGAGGTACTGCGGTTCGTCCACCACGCGAACGTCGACGATCTTGCCGTCGGCAGGCGCGATCACGTATTGCTCGCCGCGCGGCCCCGCGCGCACCGGGTCGCGGAAGAACACCAGCAGCCAAACCGCGATCAGGAACAGGGCTCCCTCCGGTACCCACACCCACGGCGACCCGCGCGCCACCCACGCGCCGAGCATCACCAGCGCCCACCCAGGGAGGATGAAGGGCCAGCCTTCGGGGGCGAGCCTCATCCCGTCTCCAGGGCCCGACCCGTGATCAATCGATAGGCTTCCAGGTACCGCTCGCTGGTCGCCCGGACCACCTCCGGTGGCAGCGACGGCGGCGGCGCGTTTCCGTCCCACTCCCCCTGCTGCTTCAGGCCCGCGAGGTAGTCGCGCAACGGCTGCTTGTCGAAGCTCGGCTGGCCGCGGCCGGGCTGATAGCGGTCCGCGGGCCAGAAGCGCGACGAGTCGGGCGTGAGGATCTCGTCGATCACGAGGAGCCGGCCGTCCGGCGCCGCGCCGAACTCGAACTTGGTGTCGGCGATGATGATGCCGCGCCGGGCGGCGTGCTGCCGGCCCGCTTCGTACAACGCGAGGCTGGCCTGCTGCAGCCGCTCGGCCTGCGAGCGGCCCAGCGCCTGCGCGACGTGCGCCACCGTCACGTTCTCGTCGTGCCCCACCTCGGCCTTGGTGGCAGGCGAGAAGATCGGGGGGTCGAGCCGCGCGCTCTCGACCAATCCGGCCGGGAGCGGATCGCCCGCGAGCGTCCCGGCCTTCTTGTATTCCGCCCAGGCGGAGCCCGAGAGGTAGCCGCGCACCACGCACTCGAACGGCAGCGGCGTCGTTCGCCGCACCAACATCGCCCGGCCCGTCAGGGCGGGGCGAAAGGAATCCAGCGCCGGCACGCGCGCCACGATCTCTTCGGCATCGGCGGACAGGAAGTGACTCGAAATCACCGACGCCAGGCGCTCGAACCAGAAGGCGCTGAGCTGCGTGAGCACCGCGCCCTTGTGCGGCACCGGCTCGCGCAACACCACGTCGAACGCACTCACGCGGTCGCTCGCCACCAGCAGCAGCGTGTCGGCGTCGATCTCGTACACCTCGCGCACTTTTCCCCGCCGCACGAGCGGCAGGGGCAGGGCGCTCGCGACCAGCGGAGCGGTCATACGTTCACCTCGGCCGTTGCCACAGCGGGCGCCACCGCCTCGATCCGATGCAGCACGGCGGGCAGCACGCGCTCGAGGAAATCATCCACCTGGCGCGGCGCCCGACCCACGTACCCCGCCGGATCGAGCTCCCCGGGGGCGAGTGCCACGTGCAGCGCCCGGAAGGCTGGGTCGCGCGCCAGGCGCTCGAGCAGGTCGTTCCGGACCCCCTCTTCCGCCATCGCCTGCGCGACGGCGAGGCTGTGCGTGCGGATCACTTCGTGCAGCCGCTGGCGGTCGCCTCCCGCCTTCACGCCGCGCATCAGCAGCCGCTCCGTGGCGAGGAACGGGAGCTGGGCGGCCACGTGTCGCGCGATCACGGCCTCGCGCACCTCCAGCCCCGCGGCCACGTTGGTGGCGAGTACGAGGATGGCGTCGCTCGCCAGAAACGCTTCGGGCAGCACCAGGCGGCGGTTGGCGCTGTCGTCGAGCGTGCGCTCGAGCCACTGCTCGGCCGCCGTGTGCCAGGCGTTCCCTTCGAGCTCGATCACGAAGCGCGCCAGGCCGGTGATCCGCTCGGCGCGCATCGGATTGCGCTTGTAGGCCATGGCCGACGAGCCCACCTGATCGCTTTCGAACGGCTCCAGGATCTCCCCCTCGTGCTGCAGCAGCCGCACATCGGTCGCCAGCTTGGCGGCCGACTGCGCCACGCCCGCGAGCGCCGCGAGCACCTGCGCGTCGAGCTTGCGGGTGTACGTCTGACCCGTGACGGGAAAGACCCGAGTGAAGCCCATTTTCAAGGCCACCCGGGTATCGAGCTCGCGCACCTTCTCGTCGTCGCCATCGAACAGCTCGAGGAAGCTCGCCTGGGTTCCCGTGGTCCCTTTCACCCCGCGGAACTGCAGCGCGTCGAGCCGGTGCAACAGCTCCTCGGCATCGAGCAGGAATTCCTGCATCCACAGCGTGACCCGCTTTCCGACCGTCGTGAGCTGCGCCGGCTGGAAGTGGGTGTAGGCCAGGCAGGGCACGGCGCGCTGCCGGCGCGCCAGCTTGGCGAGCGCCACCAGGACCGCCGCGATGCGGCCCACCAAGAGCTGGAGGCCCTCCCGCATCAGGATCAGGTCGGTGTTGTCGGTGACGTAGGCGCTGGTCGCGCCCAGGTGGAGGAAGGCCCGGGCGGCGGGCGCCTGCTCGCCCAGGTGATGGATGTGGGCCATCACGTCGTGCCGCAGGCGCTTCTCGTGGTCGGCGGCGCGCTCCAGGTCGGCGTCGTCCAGGTGGGCGCGCAGCTCGGCGAGCGCCCGCTCGGGAATGTCGAGCCCCAGCTCGCGCTCCACCTCCATCAAGGCGAGCCACAAGCGCCGCCACAGTCCGATGCGGCGGCGCTCGCCCCACAAGGCCTGCATCGCCGGGGAGGCGTAACGCTGGGAGAGGGGCGAGCTGTAGGTCAAACCGGCGCCTTCGCGCGCGCCGCGAGCTTGTTCCAGTCCGCGAGGAACTGCTCCAGCCCGCGGTCGGTGAGCGGGTGGAGCAACAGTTTTTTCAGCACTTCGGGGGGCAGGGTGGCCACGTCGGCACCGATCATCGCGGCTTCCACCACGTGGCGCGGGTGACGGATCGAGGCCGCCAGGATCTCGGTGGCGATCTGGTAATTGTCGAAGATGACGCGCGCCTCGCGGATCACGTCCATCCCCTCCTGACCCACGTCGTCGAGCCGGCCGATGAAGGGACTCACGTACGACGCGCCCGCCTTGGAGGCGACCAGACATTGCACGCTCGAGAAGCACAGCGTGACGTTCGTCTTGATGCCCTCGCCGGCGAGCCGCCGCACCGCGACCATGCCCGCCTCGAGCATCGGAATCTTGACGACGATGTTGTCCGCGATCTTGGCGAGCTGCTTGCCCTCGCGCACCATCCCGTCCGAGTCCACCGCGACCACCTCGGCGGAGACCGGGCCCTCGACGAGCGAGCAGATCTCCTTCAGGACGTCCCGCGGGTCCAAGTCGCCCGCCTGTTTGGCGAGGAGCGACGGGTTGGTCGTGATGCCGTCGATCAACCCCGCCTGGGCGGCCCAGCTGATGTCCTTGAGGCTCGCGGTATCGAGAAAGAACTTCATGGCTCAGGCCCCCCCCCGGCGTAGAGGTCAGCGGGATAACGCACCGCCTCGAGATAGAGTCCCTGGGGCGGCGCCGGCGGGCTCGCCGCCTGGTTGTCGGCCGCGGAGAGCAGACGGGGAAGGTCGTCGAGCGGGCGCCGGCACAGCGCGATGTCGACCATGGCGCCCACGAGAAAGCGCACCATGCGATGCAGAAACCGGTCGGCCTCGATCGTGAATGTCACCCCCGCTCCGTCAGTCCGCGGCGCCCATTCGGCGAGCGCCACGCGGCTGCGGTAGTGGGGCCGGGTCGAGCGCGCGCCGGTCGCCGCCAGGCCGCGGAAGTCGTGCTCGCCCACCAGCAGCTCCGCCGCCCGCGCCAGCAGCGTGCCCTCGAGCGGGCGACCGAGCGCCCATTCGTACGGCCGCCGGAACGGCGAGTGCGCCGCCGTGTCGGTGCCGATCACGTAGCGGTACCGCCGGGCCAGCGCGCTGTTG